>JAQGKN010000156.1 GCA_028290085.1 Hyphomicrobiales bacterium | reverse complement strand
GGGCACAAGGTCCTTGATCACCGGCATGTGCGGCAGCGGGTAGATCTTGATGACGTCCGACTTGCAATCGTCGATGCCGAGCGTGCAGGCGAGCGTGTTCTGGCCCATGATGTTCATGGCGCAGGAGCCGCAGATGCCCTCGCGGCACGAGCGCCGGAAGGTCAGCGTCGGATCGATCTTGTTTTTGATCCACAGGATCGCGTCCAGGACCATCGGGCCGCAATCGTTCAAATCGACGAAATAGGTGTCGATGCGCGGATTCGCGCCATCGTCGGGATTCCAGCGATAGACCCGGAATTCGCGCAGATTGGTCGTGCCCTGAGGCTTCGGCCAGGTCTTTCCGGCGGTAGGCCGTGAATTTTTCGGAAGAGCCAGTTCAACCATTGATTCTCTCTCGACCCTGGTTCGGAGGAAGCCTCGCTCCCTCCGCAATCATGTCACTTGTTCGCATACGAGCCTAAGCGCCGATCAGTAAACGCGCGCCTTAGGCTCGATGTATTGGATCTCGTTGCTCATCGTGTAGGTGTGCACCGGGCGGTAGTCGATGGAGACCGTCTTCTTCTGGTCGTCGAGCCAGGCGAGGGTGTGCTTCATCCACTCCTTGTCGTCACGGTTCGGGAAGTCCTCGCGCGCATGCGCGCCGCGACTTTCCTGACGGTTCAACGCGGAGTCCATCGTCACGACCGCCTGCACGAGCAAGTTGTCGAATTCGAGGGTCTCGATGAGATCCGAATTCCAGATCATCGAACGGTCGGTGATGTTGATGTCCGGCAGCTCGCTCCAGACCTGGTGGATGAGCTTGGAGCCCTCTTCCAGGATTTCGCCCGTGCGGAACACGGCGCAATTGTTCTGCATCGTGCGCTGCATGCGATCGCGCAGCTGCGCGGTCGACGTGTTGCCCTTGGCATGACGGAAGCGATCGAGGCGCGACAGCGAGAGATCGGCCGAATCCTTCGGCAGGTCCGGCTGCTTCTCGCCAGGCGTCACCAGTTCGGCGGCGCGCAGGCCAGCTGCGCGGCCAAACACCACGAGGTCGATCAGCGAATTCGAACCAAGGCGATTGGCGCCATGAATCGAGACGCAAGCCGCTTCGCCCAGCGCCATCAGGCCCGGCACGACCGAGTCCGGATCGCCGCCGACCTTGGTCAGCACTTCGCCGTGATAGTTCGTGGGAATGCCACCCATGTTGTAGTGCACGGTCGGCAGGACCGGGATCGGCTCCTTGGTCACATCGACGCCTGCGAAGATGCGCGCGCTTTCCGAAATGCCCGGCAGGCGCTCATGCAGCATCTTGGGATCGAGATGATCGAGATGCAGGAAGATGTGATCCTTGTTCTTGCCGACGCCACGTCCCTCGCGGATTTCGATCGTCATCGCGCGCGACACCACGTCGCGAGAGGCGAGATCCTTCGCTGAGGGCGCATACCGCTCCATGAAGCGTTCGCCATTGCCGTTGGTGACATAGCCGCCTTCGCCGCGCGCGCCTTCGGTGATCAGGCAGCCCGAACCATAGATGCCAGTCGGGTGAAACTGAACGAATTCCATGTCCTGAAGCGGCAGGCCGGCACGCAGTACCATGGCGCTGCCGTCGCCCGTGCAGGTATGCGCGGAGGTGGCGGAGAAATAGGCGCGACCGTAGCCGCCCGTCGCCAGGATCACGAGATTGCCACGGAAACGGTGGATCGTGCCGTCGTCCATCTTGAGGCAGACGACACCGCGGCACCGGCCCTCGGAATCCATGATCAGGTCGATGGCGAAATATTCGATGAAGAACTCGGTCTTGTTGCGCAGCGCCTGGCCATACAGCGTGTGGAGGATGGCGTGGCCAGTGCGGTCAGCGGCCGCGCAAGTGCGAAGGGCCTGTCCCTCACCGTAGTTCGTGGTCATGCCGCCGAACGGGCGCTGGTAGATCTTGCCTTCTTCCGTGCGGGAGAAGGGCACGCCCCAATGCTCGAGCTCGTCGACGGCTTCCGGCGCGTTGCGGCAGAGATATTCGATCGCATCCTGGTCGCCGAGCCAGTCAGACCCCTTGACGGTGTCGTACATGTGCCAGCGCCAGTCGTCCGGCCCCATGTTGCCGAGCGCGGCCGAAATGCCGCCCTGCGCCGCGACCGTGTGCGAGCGCGTGGGGAACACCTTGGAGATGCAAGCGGTGCGCAGGCCGGCCTGCGAGCAGCCGACGGTGGCGCGCAGGCCCGCGCCGCCAGCGCCGACGACCACGACGTCGAACGTGTGGTCGGTAATCGGATAGGCCGCGCCGGCGTTGCCCTGAGTAGTCGCCATTTTGAATGACCTTTCGACGTTGCTCGGGCCAAGCAGGCCCGGAGAAGTCAAGTGAAGCTGAGACGCAGCACCGCGTATACGCAGGCGAGCCCGATGCAGATCGAGAAGAAAGTGTTGGCCATCAGCCAGACGGTCTTGGCCACTTCCGTATGGATGTAATCCTCGATGACCGTCTGCATGCCCAGCATCATGTGGTAGATGCCAGCAAGCAGGAACAGGAGCATGACGATCGCGATGGCCGGAGAGCCGAGAGCGAGGCGCACAGCGTTGTAATCCTTGCCCACCAGCGTCAGCATCAGCCAGACGAAGGCGATGGTCAGCGGCAAAAGGGCGAAGGACGTGAGGCGCATGTGCCAGACGTGATGCGTGCCAGCCTTCGCAGAGCCGAGATAGCGGACCTGCCGGATTGATGTGCGCATGGAATCAGGGTCGTTTGCCATAAATCAGCTTCCTCGAAACGCGGCTCAGCGCACCATATAGGCGACGATCCAGACGATCAGGGTCAGGACGAAGCCGCCGATCAGCGTCGCCTGTGCGAGATATTCACGCTCGGGATGGTCCATTCCACGGCCCATGTCCCAGATGAAATGGCGGACACCGCCAAGCATGTGGTGGAAAAGGGCCCAGGTGAAGCCGAGCAGCACCAGCCGCCCCGGGATCGAGCCCAGCACGCCCGAGACCGTCGCAAATGCGCGGGCATCCGTCGCGGCAGCGATCAGCCACCAGGCCATGAGCAAGGTACCCGCGTAGAGCGCCATGCCCGTGACACGATGCATGATGGACATCATCATGGTCAGCATCGGACGATAGATCTGCAGGTGGGGAGACAAGGGCCGCCGCGCCTCGGGAGAGACGGGGCGGGATTTGGCCTCGGCCATGGATTTGCCCTCTTTCTTGGTTTCAGGCTGGTTCACTAATGGAAGAAGCAGAGCCGTGCAACGGTCCTGACGGCCTAGACCTTCCTCAAGACGCCGCTTTGCGGGCAGCGTCGATCAGTTGCAGGGCGTCGGGCGAGTCCCAGGCCGCGGCCCCGGCGAGCACACCGAGTTCACAACCCTCCGCATCTATGAGGATGCTGGTCGGCAACCCGACTACCTTTCCGCCCCTCTTCAGGACCTGAAAAACGTCGGCTGTCGAATCAGCATAGAATGACAGGGACTTTACCCCAATGTCGCGCAGGAACTGCTGTCGGCGTTCAAGACGAGCCGTATCGATATTCAGGGCGACGACCACGAAGTCTTTGCCGCCAGCCTTTTCCTGAAGACGATCAAGGGCTGGCATCTCCTCCCGGCAGGGCACGCA
>JAQGKN010000145.1 GCA_028290085.1 Hyphomicrobiales bacterium | reverse complement strand
GTGGCTGTTCTTCGCGCGAATGCGGGCGACGACGTCCTGATAATAGCTGATTTCCATCGACGGCTTGCCGGTGCCGGGCGCGCGCACATGAATATGCACGATGGCTGCGCCCGCTTCCGCTGCGCCGAGACACGCGTCGGCGATCTCTTCGGGCGTGATCGGCAGATGGGGTGTTTGTTCGGGCAGCGTCAGGTTTCCCGTGACGGCGCAGGTGATGAAGACTTTGTCCAGCGGGCGACGCATCGGCATGTCTCCTAAAGGGCCCGGCCGCCATCGACCACGAGGGTGGTGCCGGTGGAATAACCAAGGTAGGTGGCGCAGGCGAAGACGGCGGCGGCGACATCATCGGGGCTCGCCACGCGCTTCAGCGGCGTGGTGGCGGCGGTCGTGGCGTTGAACTCGGCCCCGCGGCCAGCCACGAAGCCCGTGTCGACAACACCGGGGGCCACGCCGAGCACGCGCACCTGAGGTGCCAGCGCGCGGGCGAGCGACTTGGTCATGACGTCGATGCCCGCCTTCACGGCGCCATAGGCGATGCTCGAACCATTGCCGTTGAGGGCCGCGATGGAGGAAATGGAGACGATCAGCCCGTCGCCGCTCGCCGTCAGCAGGGGCGCGAAGGTGCGCACGGTCGCAAACTGTCCGCGCCAATTGACGCGAAACATTTCGTCGATGAGATCGTCGTCGAGCGCATCGAGATCCGCGTGGGGAACAGGCTTGGTGAAGCCCGCGGTGTTGACGAGCACGTCGAGGCGTCCGTAACGCTTTTCAATCTCGTCGCGTAGCGCCAGAAGTGTCTGCGTGTCAGCGACATCCGCAGGCAGCGCCGAGTGATTGGTGCCCGCGAACGTGGGCAAGAGTGCGCGTGCGTCCTGCGCCTTGGCCTCACCGGGACGATGCGTGATGACGACATGCGCGCCAGCCTCCGCGAACATGCGGGCAGTCGCCTTGCCGACGCCGCCCGCGCCACCGACGACGAGAACGACCTTGCCTTGCTGGGGAAGTGGGTAGGTCATGGGCTTGAAACGTCTCCAGACTTACTTGATGGGCGGGCGCGGCAGCTTGGCTTCGCCGGGCTCCATCGTGAATGTGTAGTCGAGCGAGTACCAGGGGCCGGTGATGTCGCTCGCGGGCGACGTGCCCGTGTCGTGGCGCTGGTAATTGCCGACGAGCGCGCGCGTCACGCCGAAGACGACATCCTTTTCGAGATGCTCGTCGTCGTCCACGAACACCTGCGTGACGAGTGTCTTGAAGCCCTGCTTGAAGGCGAGAAAGTGCAGATGCGCCGGGCGGAAGTGCGGCCGGTTTTGCGCGCGCAGCATGTCGCCCACGGGCCCATCGACAGGCACGGGGTAGCCTGCAGGCTTCACCGAGTGGAAGGAGAAACGCCCCTCGTCGTCGGTGATGAACTTGCCGCGCAGGTTCATGTCGGCCTGGCTCTCGTCCTGGTTTTCGTAGAGACCGACGGGCGAGGAATGCCAGACATCGACCTCGACGCCTGCGAGCGGCAGGCCTGCGGGATCGCGGATCTGGCAGTTCGCAAACAAGGCGGGTCCGGGTGTCGGCGAGCGCACCAGCGTGCCACCGTTTTCGGTGCGCGGCGAATTCATGCGCCAGAAGGGGCCAAGCAGCGCGGAGGCAGTTTCGGTGGCGCCGTTGCGGCCGTTGTTGAGCAGGCAAACCAGCGTCGAGAAGCCGATCGCATCCGAAAACAGGATGGCCTCGTTGTGACTGTCGTTGGTCGCTTGTCCAATGCGGTTGAGGAAGTCGATGCCGAGTTCGAACTCCGGCTCCGTCAGTGCGACCTCCCGCGCGAAGGCATGGGCGTGACGCACCAGCGCATCCATGATGACACGCAGACGCGCGTCGTCCGCGCTGGACATTGTGGCGAGAACGGCCGGAGTGACCCCGGCTTCGTTTTCAATAATCATGGGATTGCCTCCCTGCAATCGATTGCACTGATCTTCTGCAATCGATTGCATGATGTCAACTGGTTGGTTTATGGTCTGCTCAAGCCCAAGGACCTTCGTTTTGACCGACCAATCCCGCGTCCCTCCCAATCTCCAGGCTGTGGCCGACGCCGCGGGCGTGCATCGCTCGACGGCATCGCGTGCACTCAATCCGGCGACGCGGCATCTGGTGGCGGGCGATGTCGCGGGACGCATTGTCGAAACCGCGCGGCGGCTGGGTTACCGCCGCGACGCGCTGGCTGCGAGCTTGCGCACGGGCCGCTCGCGGCTCGTCGGAGTCATCGTGCCCGATATCGCCAATCCGGTCTTCGGTCCCATCCTGCGGGGCATCGAGCGTGCACTGGCCGCCTGCGGATATTCCGCGCTGCTCGTCAATGCCGGGCAGGGCGAGGCGGACCAGATGCGGCTCGTCGAGGAGCTGATGGAGCGCCGCGTGGATGGGCTCATTCTCGCGACCGCGCGGCGTAACGATCCGGTGCTGGGCGCCTGTCTGGCGGCGGGTACGCCGACCGTGCTCGTCAATCGCGCCGACGAGGGGCAGCGGGCCTCTGCCGTGGTCTCGGACGACCGGGCTGGCATGGTTCTCGCAGTGCGCCACCTGGCCTCGCTCGGCCATACGCGCATCGGGCATCTCGCGGGGCCGCAGGATCTCTCGACCGGCGCCCTGCGGCGCGCGGGTTTCGTGGATGCCGTGCGCGAGCTCGGCATCGGGATCGAGGACGCATGGGTCACTGCCTCCGCCTATACGCGGGAAGCCGGTGAGATCGCTACCTCCGAACTGCTGGCGCGCCACGATGTGACGGCGATCGCCGCCGCCAACGACCTGCTGGCGCTGGGCGCCTATCGCGCCTGCGCGGCACGCGGGCTCGTGTGCCCGCGCGACATGTCCATCGTCGGGCATAACGATATGCCGCTGGTCGATATGGTGGAACCGCCGCTGACGACGATCCGCATTTCGCATCTGCGGATGGGCGAAGAGGCCGCGCGGCTTCTGGTGCGCGAGATCGAGGCTCCCGACTCCGAGCCCGAGCGCATCGTCACGGAGCCAGAACTCGTGCTGCGCGCCTCGACGGCGGAGCCGCGCAGCCTTTGATCAGCGGCCCTTCTTGCCGAAGGTCTCGTCGAACAGCTTCTGCCATTTCGGTCCCTGATCGACCTGCTCTGCGGCGTTGACGAATTCGAGCTTCAGGTTCGGCGGCGTGTGCGCGAACTTAATGTTCGTTGCGAAGAATTCGTTGGCCGCAAGGATGGCCTGGCCGTCGCTGAGCAGCCAGTCCATGAACAGGATCGCGGCATGGGGATGGGGTGCTGAGGCCGCG
>JAQGKN010000126.1 GCA_028290085.1 Hyphomicrobiales bacterium | reverse complement strand
AGGCCACATTTCTCGCACGCCAGCGCAGGCGAAACCAGACGCCCTTGGTCGTATGCCGCGCCGCAGCAAGAGTCGGCGGCGCGGCCTGGGTAGATCAGATGAACTGATGCAAGCCGGGAACGGACGCGGCGATCTCGCCGACCTTTTCCTCGCCGATTTTCTCGCGTGCGACCTGGAACAGCTCCTTGCCGACCGTCTGCATTTCACCCATGCCGAGCCCGAGGCCCTGAAGCTTGCCAGCCAGCGCCATCAGACCGCCCGCGCCGCCAAACATACCCATGAGGCCGCCGAGACCGCCGCTGCTCTCCGTGGCATTGGCCGCGATCAGCTCCGAGGCGCCGGGAATCGACTGGATGAGATGACCGACCTGCGAGTCCGGGCCTTCCTTCTGAAGGAAGCCAAGGATGGCGCCAATCGCCTGTTCCGCGGTTGCCGGGTCGATTCCGGCAGCTGTGGCGATACGATCGATAATCTCTTGCATGGAACCCTCAGAGCTAAATCTCGGGAGGCGAAAGCGCCGCCGCATATTTCAGGGGCCAACGCCAGAAAATCAAGCGCGGTGCAGCAAACATGACCGCGCCGCCGGTGGAAAGCAATTGCGCGCTGTCCTATAAGCGAAGGGAATGCTTCGGCTCCCCATCGGGCCGATGTGGCGCGAAACCCAGAGGCCGACCTCATGTCAGTTGATCCGAAAAACCAGCCTGGCAAAATTCTGGTCGGAAAGAGCGAGGACTTTCAATACCTCCTGCTTCCGCTGGGTAATCGTCACGGTCTCGTGACCGGCGCGACCGGCACCGGCAAGACCGTGACGCTGCAGGTTCTCGCTGAAGGTTTCTCGAACGCCGGCGTGTCGGTTTTCGCCTCCGACGTGAAGGGCGATCTCTCTGGCATTGCCATGCCCGGCGATTCGAAGCCGCCTTTCGTCAAGCGCGCCGCCGATATAGGTGTCGAATATACGCCCGATGAATTTCCGGTCGTGTTCTGGGATCTGTTCGGCGAGCAGGGCCATCCCGTGCGCGCCACGATTTCCGAAATGGGGCCGCTGCTGCTGTCGCAATTGCTCGAACTCAACGACACACAGGAAGGCGTCATCAACATCGCCTTCCGCGTTGCCGACGAGCAGGGCCTGCTGCTGCTGGACCTGAAAGATCTGCGTGCTCTGCTGCAATATGTGGCCGATCACGCTGACGAGTTGAAGACGCGCTATGGCAATGTCGCGGCGGCATCTGTGGGCACGATCCAGCGGCAATTGCTGGTGCTCGAAAATCAGGGCGCGCTGAAATTCTTCGCCGAACCCGCGCTCGACATCAACGACTTCCTGCGCAAGGACCGCAACGGTCGCGGCATCATCAACGTGCTCGCAGCCGACAAACTGATGCGCTCGCCGCGTCTGTACGCGACTTTCCTTTTGTGGATGCGGTCCGAATTGTTCACGACGCTCCCGGAAGTCGGCGATATGGACAAGCCGAAACTCGTCTTCTTCTTCGACGAGGCGCATCTTCTGTTCGACAATGCGCCCAAGCCCCTTATGGATGCGATCGAACAGGTCGTGCGCCTTATCCGCTCGAAGGGCGTCGGCGTTTATTTCGTCACGCAAAATCCGCTCGATGTGCCCGAAGTGGTGCTCGGCCAGCTCGGCAATCGCGTGCAGCACGCGCTCCGCGCCTTCACGCCGCGCGACCAGCGGGCGGTCAAGGCCGCAGCCGACACGTTCCGCCAAAATCCGGCCTTCGACACCGCAACCGTCATCACGCAGCTGGGTGTGGGCGAGGCGCTCATCTCCATGCTGGAAGGCAAGGGCACGCCCGCCATCGTCTCGCGCAGCTTGATCGCGCCGCCCGGCTCGCGCGTCGGCCCCATCACGGAGGAGGAGCGCAAGAAGATCATTGGCAGCAGCCCGCTTCTGGGAAAATACGAAACGGCCATCGACAGCGAATCAGCCTTCGAAATTCTCGCAGCGCGTGCGTCCGGCAAGCCTTTGCCCGGCAAGCCCGGGGCTGCTGCGCCTGGCCAGCCGCCGGTTGAAGCAGGCGCATCGGAAGGTGGCGGCTTTCTCAGCACCATCGGCGGCATGTTGGGCGGCATTCTCGGAAGTCAGGCGCCGGCCGGCAAGGGGCGCCAGCGCATGTCGACGGGCGAAATGATGGCCCGTTCCATGGCGCAATCCGCAGCGCGTTCCATCGGCACGCAGATCACACGCGCCATCATGCGCAATGTGCTCGGTGGCATGTTGAAGTAACGCCCGCGTTCACGCACATAAGTTGGTTTCAAACACAGGAGCGCGAGCATGGCCGCGATCGACCAGGTTCTGAGCACCATCGACCACAATCTCGACGCGGCTGTGCAACGGCTCTTCGGGTTGCTCGCGATCCCCTCGGTCTCGACCGATCCGGCGTTTGCGGGCGATTGCGAAAAGGCCTGCCAATGGCTCGTGAATGAGCTCACGGGCCTCGGTTTCGATGCGTCGCTGCGCAAGACCGCTGGACATCCGATGGTTGTCGCCCATGCGAAGGCGAAGCGCCGCGACGTGCCGCATGTCTTGTTCTACGGTCACTACGACGTGCAGCCCGCCGATCCCGTCGAACTTTGGGAGAGCTATCCCTTCGCGCCCCATATCGTTGAAGCGCCGACAGGCAAGCGCATCGTTGCGCGCGGCGCCGCGGACGACAAGGGTCAGTTGATGACCTTCGTCGAGGCCTGCCGCGCCTTCAACGAAACGGGCGGTCTGCCGTGTGACATCACAATCCTCTTCGAGGGTGAGGAAGAAACCGGTTCGCCGTCGCTTCCCGCATTTCTGGCGGAGAACAAGACCGAGCTGAAAGCCGATCTCATGCTCGTCTGTGATACCAGCATGTGGGATCAGCGCACGCCCGCCATCACCACCATGCTGCGAGGCCTCGTGCTGGAAGAAGTGGTCATCCACGGCGCCTCACGCGATCTGCATTCAGGCATGTTCGGCGGCCCCGCGATCAATCCGATCCGCGTGCTCGGCCGCATCATCGCTGACATTCACGACGACCAGAACCGCGTTGCGCTGCCGGGCTTCTACGACGGCGTGGCGGATCTCCCGCAGGATGTCGCAGACCAATGGCGCGCGCTCGATTTCGATCCGCGCAAATTCCTGTCGGAGGTCGGTCTCTCCGAGCCCGCAGGCGAGCATGATCGCAGCGTGCTGGAGCAGATCTGGTCGCGCCCGACCTGCGACGTGAACGGTATTATTGGCGGTTACACGGGCAAGGGCTCCAAGACAGTTCTGCCCGCACAAGCCAGCGCGAAATTCTCGTTCCGTCTCGTTGGCAAGCAGGATCCAGACAAGATCGTGGAAAGCTTCCGCGCCTTCGTGCGCGCACGCCTGCCGGTCGACTGTCGTGTGGAATTCATCCCGCACGGCGCATCGCCCGCATTGCAGCTGCCATTCTCGTCCGAAGCTCTGGGCCGCGCGCGGCGCGCCTTGCATCAGGAATGGGATCGCGAGCCTGTGCTGGCAGGATCTGGCGGCTCGATCCCGATTGTCGGCGCCTTCAAGAAGGATCTCGACATGGACACGCTGATGATCGGCTTCGGACTGGACGACGACCGCATCCATTCGCCCAATGAAAAGTACGAAATGTCCTCATTCCACAAGGGCGCCCGCAGCTGGGCGCGCGTGCTGGACGCGCTTTCTTCGTAGGTCGCAGCAGAACCAAGCACAAAACTCGTTGCCGTCATTGCGAGCGGAGCGAAGCAATCCAGAGGGATCTTGGGACTCCTGGATTGCCGCGTCGCTTCGCTCCTCGCAATGACGGCAACGAGTTTAGTGCCCAATTCTGTGGACGTGGCTGCGGCGTCCG
>JAQGKN010000111.1 GCA_028290085.1 Hyphomicrobiales bacterium | reverse complement strand
CATCGCGCAGCTGGAACGTGCCGAAGCCGCGCGCCGGAATGCGTGCACCATGAGCCTCGACATAAGGAGATGCGCCAGGGCCGCCGTTATTTGTAGATGCCATCACGGGCTCTCTCCTGAAGTCAGTCGCCGATTTTTTCTGCGTCATCCATGGCCAGAAGATCGTCGAGCGCTTCGGCGATGACATCGATCTGCTCAGCCGTCGCGGCGAGGTCGAGTTGTCCGCCAGCCTCGTCTTCGACGTGAATACGGTAGTCGTTACCTTCGCGCGAGACGGTGAAGCGGGCAAGGCGCACAGACATTGGCAATCTCCTGAAAAGCTGACGCGCAACAACCCGTGGGGCCGCTGCGCGTTGCATAGGATGTTGCGAGACCTCTTGCCGCGCCCCGCCTCAAGCGGCGCGGTCGGTGCTCTTTGCCTTGGGCATGAGCTGCGCCAATTCGTCCAGCGAGACGACCGACGCATATTTCGCGTTGATGTCGAAAAGATTGGCGCTGTGGGCGAATTGCGAGCGGTCGAAACAGCACTCGTCCACGACGAAAGTGCAGAAGCCGTTCGAGAAGCCGTCGACGACCGAAGCGCGCACGCAGCCCGATGTCGAGACGCCGCAGAACACCAGCGTATCAACGCCGTTCTTGACGAGATAGGAGGCAAGCGGCGTCTGGAAGAAGGCGCTCGCCTTCGTCTTGCCGAGCACCCATTCACCCTCACGCGGCGTGATCGCATCCGGGAAATCGTTGTGCCTGGGCGGGGGCGCCTTGGTGCGCTTCGACTTGGTCGCCTTGCCTGCGAACGGCACGTCCGTACCGTTGCTGTTGGTGAAGACGATCGGCAGGTCGCGTGTGCGGAACATCTCGATCAATTCGGCGATCTTGGGCACTGCCACCCACGAGACGGGCCCGCAGGCGGAGCCGAATTCGGCGATGGATTCTTCGAGTGTTTGTCCCTCGAAACCCGTGAAGCCGTAGGTGACGTCGACGACGATCAACGCCGCCCGGGCGCCGATCTTCATGTCGGTCAGGAAACCGGCGCTTTTGTAAGTGGCCAGCTCCGATTCCGGGATGGCCTTCATCCAATCCTTCATGACGTTCTCCTTGATTGACGTGCTCTTCACTTGACCTGTTTGGCGAGTTCGACGATTTCCGGATCGGCGAAGCGGCCGACGTCCGTGGAGCCCTCGAGATCGCCGATGCTCTTCATGGCTTCCGCGAGTGTCTTCACTTCGCTCGAGCCGACGAGACCGACGCGATCGAAAATGTTGATCTGGCGATAATAGTCGTAGGTCATCTCGATATCCGACCGCGTCGAGCCCGATTCCTTGACGAGAATATCGATGGCTTCGGTGCGGTTGGCGGGATCGTTGAACCAGTCGATGCCGCGTGCGACGCCCTTCAGGAAGCCGACCAGCGCGGGCTTGTGTGCCTTGGCCCAGGTCGTGTTCACGGCATAGCCGGTGAAGGGCAGATTCTTCTCATAATCGCTGAGGGCGCCAAGGTTGGAATAGCCCCCGCTCTGCGCCTTGAACGTGAAGGGCGGCACGAGAATGGCGGCGTCCACGGCACCCGCCGCGAGCGCCGAGAAGCGGGCGGCCGTTGTGCCTGCGAACACCAGATCGTACTGGCCCGGCGCAACGCCGTTGGGCACGAGCATGCGCTCCAGATAAATGCGGGTGATGTCCTTGATGCCGCCGATGGAGATCAGCTTGCCCTTGAGCTCCTTGATCGACTTGAGGTCTTTCTTGCCCCAGATCGAGTAGGGGGGCACCTGCGTCTCGACGCGCAGAAGCGTGATCGGAGCGCCCTTGTCGATGGCGCGCAGTGGATCGGCGAGGCCGCCGGAGCCGAGATTGATCGAGCCTGCCGTCAGTTGCTGAATCACTGCGGAGGAGGACGGTGCCGAAACCAGATCCATCTTGATGTTGTTTTCGGCGAAATAGCCCTTTTGGTCGGCAATGAAGATCGGCCATTGCTGCGCAGAGCCGCGACCGGTGGTGCCCATGATCAGCGTTTCCGCCGCGAAGCTCGCGGCGGGCGCCAGCACGAGAGCGGCGAGCGCCGCACCAAACTTCAAAACACGCAAGCTCATGGCTATATTTTCCTTTTCGGGCGCGGCTGATGTCCGTCCGCGCGCAGTCTGTTCGCAAGGGCGCCGCAAGGCAAGCCAAGCAAAGTGGGGGCCCGTCTCGAAGGTGCGAGCCGGACAGATCGGGAGCGCAGCGAGGCTGCGGCTTTATCTTGCTTGAGGTCGCACGACCATTTTAGCCCGCTCTGCATAATGCGGGCTAGCCCGCATTATGCAGAGCGATGACGTTCGCACCGCTCAGAACGCCGGCGTTGCGTGAAGCGCCCCTTTACGCCACCATTGAATCAGCCAAACGGTGCCCGCGCGAGCAAATTAATAGCTCCTGAGCCCAGTCACATGTCGGCGTTGGTGATCGCCTGTACCCGCTCGATCACCTTCGCAGGAAATCTATGAAGTCGATCTACGAGCGCCTGGACCTCCTCGCCACTCATCGGGTCGATTTCGAGATCCAGCTTCTTCGCCATTTCGATCAGCTCAGGATCTTTCATCGATTCGTTGAAGCCAACGCGCAGCGCGGCGACGACAGCGGCGGGGGTTCCAGGCGGGGCGATGAGGGGCCGGCCCATGGCCTGCCGCGCGAATACGAGTTCGAGCACGCGCTTGTCGTCGTCGTTCTTCACCAGGTCCATGACGAGCGGCAGA
>JAQGKN010000017.1 GCA_028290085.1 Hyphomicrobiales bacterium | reverse complement strand
AGATGAGCCGCCGCTTGTCCAGCGGCGACACGAGCGGCGCGCTCTATGCGCAGAACCGCACGATGGCGCTGACCATCGCCCTTTCGGCACCATTCTTCGTCGCCTTCACGCTGATGCCCGATCTCATCATGCGCGGCGTCTTCCTGCACGGCCGCTTCACGGAAGAGGCAGCGCAGGCTTCCGCGCGCGTGCTATGCGCTTACGGCTTCGGGCTCTTCGCCATCGTGCTCATCCGCTCGGCTGTGGCGAGCTTCCAGTCGCGCGGCGACACGCGCACACCCATGCTGATCTCGCTGACGGCCGTGGGCATCAACGTCCTGCTCAAACTCGCTCTGTTCACGCCTTTTGGCGCGGCGGGGCTGGCGAGCGCGACGGCCGCTGGCGCCTGGATCAACTTCGGGCTTCTCACCATTCTCGCGATTCGCGCCGGTGCGATGAAGCCCGACAGCCTGCTTGGCCGCGTCACGCTTGCGACAACGATTGCCTCCTGCCTGTTGGCGGCGATCGCCATTTTCGGCATGACACCGGCCGCGCGTCTCGCGAGCCTGTTTGGCCGCTTCGAGGTCGAGGCACAACTGGCTCTGATCGGCACCGCGGGCGCGCTTGCCTATGGCATGGCGTTGTTCGCCATCCTGCATGCGCTCGGTGTTCGGCCTGCCCGGCTCAAGCCGCTGCCGAGGCGCGTCGTCGAGTCACCCCCCGACCTTTGACGCGCGTCAATTCGCGGGCTCCCCGTATCAACGAGCATTGTCCATACTCACCGGGTAAATGCTCGATCAATGAGGAGCCGGCGTTGCACACCAATCTCGGCGGACTTGATCGCACCCTGCGGATTTTGATCGGCCTTGGGCTTCTGGCCTATGCGCTTCAAATCGGCTTTCCGCCTACGGGCTGGAACCAGCTCGGTTGGGCTGGGGCCGTTCTGGTGCTGACCGGGGTGGTTGGCTATTGCCCCGTTTATGCGCTCGTCGAGATAGATACCTCGTCGCACCGCCCACGCGACAGGGGCGATTCGCCGAAGGGCTAAGTTGCCGCGCGCTTTGATGCGTGGCTCTCCTTGACCTGAAAATGGTTCCTGGAGACCATCATGGCATTGCTTCCGCTCTACGTCTTCGATGCATACGGCACACTGTTCGATGTCCATTCGGCGATCGCGCGCCACCGCGCCGAGATCGGCCCGCAGGCGGCGCGGCTCTCCGAGCTTTGGCGCAGCAAACAGCTCGAATACACATGGGTTCGCTCGCTGGCCGATGTTTATCGCGACTTCGAGGCGCTGACGGCCGAGTCGCTCGACGTCGCGGCCGCGCTTTGCGGGGGGATCGGGGACGATCTTCGCGACAAGCTCCTCGACGCCTATCGCCACCTCGACGCTTTCCCAGACGTCGCCCCTGCCCTCGATGCGCTGCGCGCGCACGGCGCCAAAACCGCGATTCTCTCCAACGGCACGCCCGACATGCTGGCCGCCGCCGTCAGCTCGGCCGGACTGGAGCGCTGCTTCGATGCAGTCATTTCGGTCGATGCACTGGGCATCTACAAAACGGCACCCGAGGCCTACCGACTGATCGAGAAGAAATTCGGCATTGGGCCCGAGGAAACTTCGTTCCAATCCTCCAACCGCTGGGATATTGCGGGCGCGCGGGCCTTCGGCCTCCGTGGCGTCTGGATCAATCGCACGGGGCAACCCGACGAATATACCGATCTTGCCCCGGCGACCGTTCTCAAAAGCCTTGACGGGCTGCCCGGAATGGATGTCTGAGCATGGGCGCAGAGTGCATGACGCGCGCAGAGTTTCGGAGATCATGAGCCAGCCACTCGTCCTGAATACAGTCGCCGACCTTCGCAGCCGGCTCGCGCTCTGGCGCCAAGCCCGCCAGACGGTTGCCCTGGTACCGACCATGGGCGCGCTGCACGCCGGCCATGTCTCGCTCGCCAAGGCGGCGCGGGGACGCGCGGACCGTTGCATCGTGTCGATTTTCGTCAACCCGACACAGTTTTCTGCCAACGAGGATTTCGGCAGCTATCCACGCAGCTTTGCCGCCGATTGCGAACGGCTGGGCATCGGGGGGGTCGATGCGGTTTTCGCGCCCGATGCCGCGCAGATGTATCCGGCAGGCTTCTGTACCGCGATTTCGCTCGAAGGCCCGGCCAAGGCGGGGCTCGAGGACCGCTTCCGCCCGACGCATTTTTCGGGCGTGGCGACCGTCGTCACGAAACTGCTGATCCAGACCATGCCCGACCTCGCGATTTTCGGCGAAAAGGATTTTCAGCAGCTCGCTGTCATCCGCCGCGTCGTGCGTGATCTCGACCTGCCCGTGGAAATTCCGGGCGGCCCGACGTTGCGCGAAGCGGATGGGCTCGCGATGTCGTCGCGCAATGTCTATCTCTCCGCAGACGAACGGCGCACGGCGCCGCTGCTGCATCGTGTGCTGAACGAGGTCGCGTCGCAGATCCAAGGGGGCACGCGCGCGGACGAGGCGCTCGCATCAGGCCGGACCGTAATCGAAGGCGGCGGCTTCGTGCTCGACTATCTGGAGCTGCGCGATGCCGATACGCTCGGCACAGTGCAGGCGGGCCGGCCTGGACGGCTGCTGGTGGCAGCCAAGCTTGGCCGCACGCGCTTGATCGACAATATCGCCGTTTCATCCGGCGGAGGTGACTGGACATGACCTATTTGAAGGAAGCCGCCCCGGAACCCAAGGCGCGCAAGCCGGTGACGTTGGCCGAACTCGGGCGCATGCACGCCCAAGGCGAGAAAATCGCCATGCTCACTTGTTACGATTCGAGCTTCGCTTCCTTGCTGGAGCGCTGCGGCGTCGACGTGCTGCTCGTCGGCGATTCCATGGGCAACGTGCTGCAGGGACGTCGCACCACTTTGTCGGTTACGATCGAGCAGATGGAATATCACACGGGCTGCGTTTCGCGCGGTGCGAGCCGTGCGTTTGTCATCTCCGATATGACCTTCGGCTCCTATCAGGAGAGCGCGTCACAGGCGATGCGCAGTGCCGCGCGGCTGATGGCGGCGGGCGCGCAGATGGTGAAGATCGAAGGCGGCGCGCATGTCGCGGAAACCGTGCGGTTTCTGGTCGAGCGCGGCGTGCCCGTGTGCGCGCATATCGGCCTGACCCCGCAATCGGTGCATCAACTCGGCGGCTATCGCGTGCAGGGTGCGACGGATGAGTCCGCCAAGGTGCTGCGCGACGATGCGCTGGCACTTGAACAGGCCGGCGCGGCGATGATCGTCATGGAAATGATGCCGGCGACGCTCTGTGCACAGATCACGCGCGAGCTGACGAAGATGGCCACCATCGGCATCGGCGCCGGGCCGGACTGCGCGGGTCAGGTGCTCGTGCTGCACGATATGCTCGGCGTCTACCCCGGCAAGAAGCCGCGCTTTACGAGGGACTTCATGCCGGGGGCGGGAAGCATCGAGGCGGCTGTGAGCGCTTACGTGCAGGGTGTGAAGGCCGGGACGTTTCCGGGGCCTGAAAATTGTT
>JAQGKN010000003.1 GCA_028290085.1 Hyphomicrobiales bacterium | reverse complement strand
GGCGGCTATGCCGCCGCGCAAGACCCTTGTCGATCGCAGGCTGGATGATTTGGGGAGACGCCATGACCAGCGCATTCAGGTTCGCGGCTCGCGTCGTCGCCCGGGCGCCTCGCTGTAGTCTGGCCCCTGCCTCACGTTCAGGTGCGCGTAGGCGAGGGGAATGGGATCACGCCCCACCGGGGGCTAATTAAAGTAGTTGGAATTAGTATGGTCCAGCCTATGGTGCAAAACATGCACGCATGGTCCACTTTGGCAGGGCTCCGCAGCGTGATTTTTTATCATTGAACGTAGCTTTTCGGGCATTTGTCGGGCCGGAGCGGAAACGCTTCTCATGAGCTTTGTCGAGCGACGCAAGGCCTGAATCATCGTAAGCCTGCTGACATGCGGGACCCTCCGACGATATTTTCCCCAATCAATCATAGCGGGCGAAGATAAGGGTATCTGGAAAATGTCGCGTCGAGCCGTCGGGATACAATGGTTGCCGGGTCTCCAGATGTTGCGCCAGTACAAGGCATCCTGGCTGGGTCATGATATTGTGGCGGGAGTTGTGCTAGCTACGATATTGGTTCCTGTTGGCGTTGCTTATGCGCAAGCATCAGGACTGCCGGGCATCTATGGCCTCTACGCAACTATTGTCCCACTGCTTGTTTATGGCCTGTTCGGCCCCAGCCGCATCCTGGTTATGGGACCGGACTCGTCGCTGGCCGCCATCATTCTCGGTACCGTGCTTCCGCTGTCTGGCGGGAACCCCGGGCGTGCTTTCGCTCTGGCCGGGATGATGGCCGTCGTTTCAGGCGCGGTTTGCATTCTGGCAGGCGTGGCGCGTTTGGGCTTCGTCACCGAGCTTCTCTCCAAGCCGATCCGCTATGGCTACATGAACGGAATTGCACTTACTGTATTGATCAGCCAACTTCCAAAACTGCTTGGTTTTTCGATCGAGGGTGATGGCCCGCTGAAACACATCCGGGCCATGGGCGAAGCGGTCGTGGCCGGGAAAGTGAATTGGACTGCGTTTATTGTAGGAGCAGGCACATTGGCGCTGATCATTCTCCTCAAGAACAGCAAACGCGTGCCGGGAATACTGATCGCCGTCGTCGGCGCCACAGCCATCGTGGGAGGACTCGGGCTGGCAGAGCGCGCCGCCCTTTCGGTGCTCGGCCCTATTCCGCAAGGGTTGCCCGCATTTTCTCTCCCGTGGATAACCTATGACGATATCGTTCCGGTCCTGATTGGAGGCTGCGCTGTCGCCCTTGTCTCGTTCGCCGACACCAGTGTGCTCTCCAGGGCCTATGCTGCGCGCACCGGAACACATGTCGATCCGAACCAGGAGATGATTGGACTTGGAGCCGCCAACCTGGCGGCCGGTTTCTTTCAGGGCTTTCCGATCAGCAGCAGTTCCTCACGCACCCCGGTCGCCCAGGCTGCGGGCGCGCGAACACAGCTCACCGGAATTGTCGGCGCACTCACGGTTGCCCTGCTTCTGCTGATTGCACCGAACCTCCTCCAAAATCTGCCAACGACCGCATTGGCTGCGGTAGTGATAGCCTCGGCCATAGGGTTGTTCGAAGTCACCGATCTGCGGCGAATTTATCGCATACAACGCTGGGAATTCTGGCTATCGATCGTTTGCTTCGTGGGCGTGGCCGTTTTTGGAGCGATCCCAGGGATAGGTCTGGCGATCGTGATCGCGATCATCGAGTTCCTGTGGGATGGCTGGCGCCCGCATTTCGCAATCTTGGGCCGGGCCGCGGGCGTCAAAGGCTACCACGACATCACGCGCTATCCCCATGCGCGCCGGATACCCGGCCTTGTTCTCTTTCGCTGGGATGCGCCCTTGTTCTTCGCCAACGGCGAGTTGTTCAAGGAATGCGTCCTGAACGCGGTGGAGACATCGCCGACGCTGGTCAACTGGGTCGTCGTCGCTGCGGAACCCGTAACCAGCGTGGACGTCACCGCGGCCGATAGTCTGGCCGAATTGGACGAGGCGCTGCGGGCGTCCGGCATCGATTTATGCTTTGCCGAATTGAAGGATCCCGTGAAGGACAAGCTGAAGAGGTTCGGGCTGTTCAAGCAATTTGGCGAAAAAGACTTCTTTCCAACGGTCGGTTCAGCGGTCAGCACCTATCTCAGGACTCACGCAGTGGATTGGGTGGACAATGAGGATTGACGCACTTGCCATAGGAGAGATCTGGGACCGTCACTTTTGCCGGGACCCGGCGTCATGCGAAACCCGACCCAATTCTACGGGGCGCATTGGCCTGCGAAAGAGTATGCGTTCCTACTGAGACGCATCAAGGATCGCTTCACAACGCTTGATGACATCGGGCGGTTCAACGGCCGGGCGCCCTACAACCTCTCCTTTGCGAAGCAATAAACAGCTCGCCGGCCGTGTTTGGGTGCTCCTGAACGATCGAAACAAGAACTCTCGGCCAGGAGCCTGGCGGGGCAGTGAGGGTGGTCAGCTCTGGCGGTGTCCTGTCTTGGATATCGCGCCGCTGGCCGGATCGCGTCAGGCTGCGGCATCCGCCCGGCTTGCCTCGACGAGTTCGGCGATGACGCTGTCGAGCGGGTTGCTCTTCGAGCGCATGGGCTGGCGGAAGACCGAGCGGCTGTCGCTGGCCGGTTGAGGACGTTGCATGACTGGGGCGGCCATTGAGCGGCAGAAGTGACTAATGCAGCCTGGAAGCCGCGGCGCGTGGCGGCGCACCTGCCGTTTCTCGAGCGTGTCTCCAGCGCTAGGGGAGCGTCGTGCCGGAGAACCGGTAGCCGTTCAAGCGTTCGACAAAAGCGAGGCTATGCCACGGTATATGATCTTCTTTGACGAACAATCCCAACAGCACGTGCCGGTCCACCTCGACGTAGTTAATGCCACCGCTGCTTTTCTCGATCACGAGGCGTTTTATCGTACCTAGCTTTCGATCAGCTTGGTCGAATACAGGTCTACCAACCACGTGGTCACTCGCGAGCAGGGGCACGATGGGACAGCACCCCATCGATGCTGTCCGGAA
>JAQGKN010000605.1 GCA_028290085.1 Hyphomicrobiales bacterium | reverse complement strand
GAATGCCCGTCATCGGTCTCGATATGACCCGTGGCATACGGTTCTATTGGCGGGTAGAAGCCTGCTTGTGACATCGGTTCCGCCTCAGGCCGGAACGCTGGCCTCGACCCGTCCCAGCGCCGCCGAGGTCGGGAAGACCAGCGACTTGATGACGACCGGCACGGCACCCGAAGTTTCGAGCATGGCGCCGATGTCGATGAAGTCGAATTCCTTGAGGTTGATGCCGTCGATGGAGACGATGGGCGTCGTCATCTTCGCCTCTTCGAGGCAATGGATGCCGACGAGTCCGCCGATATCGCCGTCACCCACGAGGATGAGCGGGAAACCCTTGTCGAGCGAAAGCGAGAGGCCCTCACGCACGCCCGTGGCGAAATCGTCGAGGCGGCGGAAGGTCGCCGAACCGCGCCAGCGGTAGCAGAGCGCGACCGCCTGCTCGCCTTCATGCAGGTCAAGACGGCGCAGTGCCGTGCGAACAGCTGCTGCCACGGCGGAGACGTCGATGGTCTCTTCGTCCAGCGGCATGTCGGGCGTGATGACCGGCACGTTGCGGACGGGGAGAACGTCGAGCGGGGCCACGAAGATAGTGCTGCCGCTCACCTGGATCGTATATTGCGAGGCGCCGACGACGGTGGCGCGAATGCCTTCGTCCGGCTTTTCGAGGCGCGGGCCCCAGGCCGTGACGCGGGCGAGGATGGCCTTGCCGAGCTTCGGGCCGAGATCGCCGAAACCAGCGGCCTGGCGATTGTAGATATATTCCGACACGCCGCCGGAGAAGGTGACGACATCGGGCGCACGCTGGTTGAGCAGGGGCGAGAGGCGCAGAAGTGAGGCTGTCTCCGTGCTGAGCGAGGCGCTCTGCACGGCTTCCATGAGCCGGTCGGCCATGCATTCGATCATGGCGTCGAGCTTGGCGGCATCCGGCACGTCGCCCATGGCGAGGGTCAGGCCGACTTCCGCTGCGAAGCGGCGGGCAGCCTCTTCGATGCGCGTGACGCGTCCGTCGGTGTCAAAGGACAGGATGCGCGCGCCGACGTCCACAGCAGTCATCTCTGAGACTTCGCCGTCGTCGCAAACCGCGATCTTGGACGTGCCGCCGCCGATGTCGATGTTCATGACGCGGTTCTTCTCGCGTACTGAACGTGCCGCCGCGCCCGAGCCAAAGGCGGCAAGCGTGGTTTCAAGGCCGTCACCGGCACTGACCGAGACGAACTTGCCAGTCTGTGCGGCAAAGAGCTCGCCAATGGCGCGGGCATTGCTGCGGCGCACCGCGACGCCCGTCAGGATAAGCGCGCCAGTGTCGATGGCCATCGGGTCGAGACCCGCGATCTCATATTGCCGGTCGATGAACTGGCCGAGCCGGACAGCGTCGATGGTCATGTCGTCGGCGTAGGGCGTCAGGAGAACGTCGGACTCGTGGAAGACTTCGCGCTCGGACACGATGTAGCGCGTGTCGACCCGTTCAAGGACGAGGCGAGAGAATACAAGATGCGAGGTCGAAGAGCCGATATCGACTCCGACGCTGACAAGACGGATCTCGTCTTCCTCTTCGAGGCTGCGCCGCACATTGCTGAAAAACACCCGCCCGCCAACAGCCTCTTCACTCATCCTCAGTGTTCCTTCTTTTGTCTTGCTCTTGTCTCGTGCAGATCGTTCCGCGCAGCTGTTTTTCGCTGGCTTGCTCAAGCCTGCAATCCGCCAATCCGGCCATGCTGTCAACAGCCTCCGGCTATGCACACAGGCGCGGCCTCTGCCGTTGACACCGCCCCCTCGCTCGGAGGATTGTAGCCGCTCATTGAACCCACGTTCGATCAGCGAACAAACTGCTTGTGAAAAAATCACCTGTTCCAGGGTGCTCCAGCCACTTGCCTTTGCATTCACTAGACCTTAGTCGAATGGCGTGGAACAGTAAAAGATATCCCCGCTGGAACGGGGACTTGAGGGGCGGGGCACAAGGTCTGCACAAACCTGTCCCTGCTGCGGGTTCGGCCCTTCTTTATAGAGCGCTGGCGTTGCTGGCGGGGCTTTTCATCGTCGCGCGAAGACGCGGCGAACAGGTGAGCAGCGAGGGATATCGAGGAATGGCAAGCGGTGAGGACGACAAGGCCCAGGGCCACAATCTGAACGACCATCACGGGATGGGCGCGGCCTGGACGCACGAGCATGATGGTTACGCCGATCACGACCACGACGAATATGACGTCGACGGTCCGATCGAGGAAATCCCGCTCTGGATGCAGGACAACGTCAATCTCGTCAGCGTCGGCGTGGACATCGGCTCGTCTGGCACGCAGGTCATCTTCTCGAAGATCCACCTTCGCCGTCTCGCCGAGGACCTGACCAGCCGCTATTACGTCGTCTCGCGCGACACCATCTACCTCTCGCCCGTGTCGCTCACGCCTTATTCGAGCGAGACCCGCATCGACGAGGTGAAGCTCGGCCAGATCATCCGCGACGCCTATGAGGGCGCGGGCCTTCAGCCCCACGAAGTCGATACAGGCGCTGTCATCCTGACCGGCGAAGCACTGCGGCGCGAAAATGCGCAGGGCATTTCCAAGCTGCTGTCGGAAGCGGGCGGCGAGTTTGTCTGCGCCACCGCGGGCCATCACATGGAATCCATGCTGGCTGCCTATGGCTCGGGCGCCGCGACGGTTTCGCAGGACATCGGCAAGCGCGTGCTGAACATCGATATCGGCGGCGGCACGACGAAACTCGCCACCGTCGAGGGCGGCAAGGCGCTGGTGACGGCTGCGGTTCACATCGGGGGCCGCCTGCAGGTGGTCGACGAGAATTTCCGCATCGTGCGCCTCGACCCGGCAGGCCGCACCCACGCCAAGCGCGCGGGCTTTGACTGGCATCTGGGCGACACGGTCGACTCCGCTTCGCTCGACAAGGTTGCGGACGTGATGGCGGACACGCTGGTCTCCGCCCTGACCGCCCGCCCGATGCCGCACGACGTCGAGCATCTCTATCTCACCGACCCGATCCTCGATTACGGCGATCTCGGTGGCATCATGTTCTCCGGCGGTGTCGGTGAATATGTCTACGACCGTGAAGAGCGCGATTTCGGCGACATGGGAAAGCGGCTCGGCGCTGCGATCCGCCGCAAGATCGAGGCGGGGCGCTTCCCCTGGAAGCTGCTGCCGGCTGGCGAATGCATCCGCGCGACCGCGCTGGGCGCGTCGGAATATTCGGTGCAGCTGAGCGGCAACACGAGCTACATCTCGAACCCCGGCGAGTTGCTGCCGCGCCGTAATCTTCAGGTGATCCAGCCGCCGATCGAGATCGGCGAGGACGTCGATGCGGAGGCCATTGCCAAGGCTATCCACGCCCATCGCAAGGCCTTCGAAGTCGAGGGCGCCGAGGTCGAGATCGCGCTGGCCATGCGCTGGACGGGCGTGCCCGCCTATGAGCGCGTCTTCAACTTCGGCAAGGGCATCATCGCCGGGCTCGAAGATCACGTCGCGGCGAAAAAGCCGATCTACGTGATGCTCGACGGCGACGTGGCGCAGACGCTCGGCCACATCATGCGCGAAGAGTTGAAGGTCGAATCCGAGATCCTCGTCATCGACGGCGTGATGCTGATGGACTTCGACTACATCGACCTTGGCAAGGTGCGTATCCCGTCCTTCACGGTGCCGGTCACCATCAAGTCACTCGTCTTCAGTGAAGATCCCAACGGCCCGCGCGCCCGCGAGATCATCCATCATCGCGAAGAAGAGGACGATGCCGGGGCGAAGGTTCACGGCCACCACCATTCTCATGGCCATGCACATGGCCATGACCATACACACGACCACGCACACGCCAACGAGCGTGAAGCGGGCAAAAACTAAAAACCTGCATCGTGCGGGACAACCGGCGGCTGTTTCTGGGGCGCCGCCGGTAAAAAAAAGCCGTTGGAGGATGACGTGCAAGTAATCGGACGAATGTCTGACACCCAGGAAACCCGAAAGCCGCCGGAGGTTAAGGCCGATCCGCAGTGGGTCATCATGATTGGCGTCGTCGCCGTCGTGGCATGGCTCGCGTTGGTGCCGCTGGTCTTCCTGATCTGGCAGAGCTTCATGACGCCGCAGACGGCGCGCAACCCGGCTGTCTTCACGCTGGGCAATTATCTCGAAGCCTATACCAGCCCGGAAACGCTGGTGCTGTTCCTCAACTCGGTGCAATTCGCCTCGGGAACGGCCGTCCTCGCGCTGGTCGTCGGCACAGCGCTCGCCTGGATGACGGAGCGCACGAACACGCCGTTGAAGCCGCTGTTTTACGCGCTCTCCATCATCCCGCTAGTCATTCCCGGCATCCTCTTCGTGGTGTCGTGGATC
This sequence comes from Hyphomicrobiales bacterium, assembly GCA_028290085.1. GTDB lineage: Bacteria > Pseudomonadota > Alphaproteobacteria > Rhizobiales > Beijerinckiaceae > Terripilifer. Next base: position 109 of record JAQGKN010000605.1, on the reverse strand, counting down.
ATGCTGGCGAGCCCGAAGATCGGCATCAACAATCTGGTGCTGCAGAGCCTGTTCAACACTGATTATGTGTTCGTGAACATCTATTCGATGAGCGGCATGATCTGGGTGG
>JAQGKN010000636.1 GCA_028290085.1 Hyphomicrobiales bacterium | reverse complement strand
CGAGCGCCAGCGCGATGACGATGCGCTGACACATGCCCCCCGACAGCTCGAAAGGATAGGCGTTGTATCGCTCTTCCGGATTGGCGATGCGCACCTGGCGTAGCGCGTCGATGGCCTTCTCGCGCGCGTCGCCCGAGCCCGCCTGCGCGTGCTGGCGCAGAACATCCTCGATCTGGTGGCCGACGCGGCGAATGGGGTTGAGCGCGGCGCGCGGGTTCTGGAAGATCATCGAGATCTCGCGTCCGCGCAGATCCATCATCGCGCTTTCAGGCGCGTTGTGGAGATCGAGCCCGGCGAAGCGGATCGCGCCGCCCGCGATGTGCCCGGCGCGGTCGAGAATGCGCATGACCGCGTAAGATGTGACCGATTTGCCAGAGCCGGATTCGCCAACGATGCCGAGCGTCTCACCCTTGGCGACGGTGATATCGATGTTCTTCACCGCGCTGACGGTGCCGCGACGGGTCTCGAATTCGACCGTCAGATTGGAGACCTCGAGCAGCGGAAGTGCGGTCATGACGATCTCCTCAGGTACGTCGTTGCGGGTCGACGATGTCGCGCAGCCCGTCGCCGATCAGGTTGAAGCAGAAGACGGCGAGCATCAGCGCGAGGCCGGGAAACAGCGCGATCCACCACTCGCCCGAGATGATCGAGCCCGATCCTTCGGCGACCATGATGCCCCATTCGGGCGTCGGCGGGCGCACGCCCAGGCCGATGAAGGAAAGGCCTGCTGCATTGAGGATCGCATAGCCCATGGTGAGCGACATCTGCACCATCATGATCGGCATGATGTTGGGCAGGATGGTCGTGAGCGCGATGCGCCATTCGGAATTACCCGTCAGCCGTGCGGCCATCACGAAGCCCGCGTCGCGTCGTACGCTCGCTTCCGTGCGCGCGCTGCGCACGTAGAGCGGGAAGTTGATGATGGCTGTCGCGATGACGATGTTCGTCACCGTATTGCCGAGCGCGGCGACGATGCCCATGGCGAGCACGAACAGCGGAAAGGCCATGATCGTATCGGCGATGCGGCCGACGACGAGATCAATCCAGCCACCAAAGAAGCCCGATGCGATGCCCGCCAATCCGCCGAAGGCGAAGACGAGCGCGACAGACGAGACCGCAATGGTCATGTCGAGCCGTGCGGCCACAATGACACGCGAGAACATGTCGCGTCCAAGCTGATCGGTGCCAAACCAGTGACGCATGGACGGCGCCTGCAACGTCGCCGCCGTGTCGCTCGCGAGCGGATCGTAGGGCACGACGAAAGGGCCCAGCGTTGCGCAGAGAATGAAGAAGGCCAGCAGGCCGAAGGCAAAGGCCGTGACGGGATTGGCGCCCACGACATGGCGTGCATGCGACAGCGTTGCGGAAAGCGCTGCGAAGGGCAGCGGCCGCGCGGCGGGTGCGAGGTGTTCGAGCGGGCTCGCGGTCATGATGCCATCCCCATGCGCGGATCGATCAGCCGATAGGAGAGATCGATGATGAGGTTCAGCGCGATGTAGAGGATCGCCATGGCGAGAACGAAGCCCTGCACGGGCGCGAAGTCCGATGCGATCAGCGCCTCGACCGCGTAGGAGCCAACGCCGGGCCAGGCGAAGACCTTTTCGACGAGCACGTTGGCGCCGAGCAGGAAGGAGAAGACCATGCCGAGGGTCGTGACCACCGGCAGCATAGCGTTGCGGAAGGCATAGACCATGATGATCGTGCGCCCGTTGAGCCCGGAGGCACGCGCGGTGCGCACGAAGTCCATAGACATGACCGCCAGCATCGAGGCGCGCGTGATGCGCGCGATCGGCGCCAGTGAGAAGATGGCGAGGGTGATGCCGGGCAGCAGCAATTGCGAGAGGCAGGCACGGAACGTCTGCATGTCGCGCGCGATGAGCGAGTCGATGAGATAGAAGCCCGTCACATTGTTCGGCGCGCTTGCGAAGACATCGAGTCGCCCGAGAGGCGCCGGCGATATTTGCAGGATGAAATAGAATACATAGACCAGCAGCAAGCCAGTGAAGAACACGGGCAGTGACACACCCGCAGTTGTGACGGCACGGCATGCGTGATCGATGAAAGAGCCCTGCTTCACAGCGGCGATAATGCCAAGTGGAATGGCAATCATCAGCGAGAGGATGAGGCCAAAGAGCGTCAGCTCGGCGGATGCCGGCAGCCGCGCTTCGAGATCTGCCAGAACGGGCTGGCCCGTCGTCAGCGAGCTGCTGAGATTGCCGTGCGAGAGATCGCGCACATAGCGGGTGAATTGCTCGGGCATCGGCTTGTCGAGACCGAGCTGCTTGCGCACTTCCTCGATGGCCTGCGGCGTCGCGGCGGGGCCAGCGAAATAGGCCGCCGTGTCACCCGGCAGCACGCGGGTCAGCAGGAAGGATACTACGACAACGCCGATAAGCGCGGGGCTCGTGGTCAGCAGGCGGCTCAGCAAAACCTTCAACACGACGACCTCCCGCTTTTCGCGCAGAGAGAAGGCTCGGGCGCGGAGGACCCGCGCCCGGCCGATCAGGATTTTACGAGCGCGCGGTAATCGAGGCGCCTGTGGAACCAGTATTGATAGGCAGTGATGTTCTTCTGCATCGCGACCTTCACGTAAGGCTGGAACAGCGGAATGCGTGGCACGTCTGCGAAGGCAAGATCCACGAAGCCCTTCACGCTGGTGTCGTAGAGCGGGGTATCGCCTGCTGCCGCCGAGGCGCGCGCATCGGCGATGAACTTGTCCATCGTCGCGTTCTGGTAGCTCATCGTGTTAAAGACGGAGTTCGCGCCGTCGTAGGTCCAGAAGAAAAAATATTCCGGGTAATCGAGCCAGCCCGAGAAAATGTTGGTGAAGAGCGGCATTTCCTTCTTGTTCAGTTCCGTGCGCCAGTTCGCGCCCGGGATTTTGTTGATGGTCACCTTGATGCCGATCTGCGCAAGGCTTTCCTGCACGAGCACGCAGAGCGGCTCGTTCACACCCGCGAAGCCGAGATCGAAGGAGAGCGTCGTCTCGAAGCCGGCGCTTTGGCCGGCCTCGGCCATCAACGCACGCGCCTTGTCGAGATCGATGTTGTACTTGTGCGCCTGCGGCCAGATGGCCTCGGTCTTGGCACTCGCAGGAGCTCCGAACATGGGCTTGGCGAGTCCAAACAGCACCGCGTCCATGATCTTCTGATAGGGCAGCGCATAGGCGACCGCCTGCCGGACCTTCGGATTGTTGAAGGGCGGACGTGTGACGTTCATTCCTATGTATTGAATGCCGTTGGAATACGGCGTCGAGACGAGCGTGAGCTTGGGATTCGACTTCAGCTCACCAATATCTTTGCTCGGCAGATCGTAGGAGATATCCGCATCGCCGCGTTCGAGAAGTGCACGGCGATTGCCGCCGGAGGGCACCATGCGCCAGATGACGCGTGGAATCTTGGGCATCGCCCCGCCCTTCCACTGCTCATTGCGTTCGAACACGACTTCGGTTCCCGGCGTCCATTTCGTCACGCGGTACGCGCCCGAGCCCGCCGTGTTCTGCTTGGTATAGTCGAGGCCCCAGGGATCGGCGGCGGTCGTGTTTTTCTTGACCAGTTCCGAATTCATGATGCACGGCACGATGACCGCGAGATCGGGAATGGTCAGCCGGTCAGGCCGGAGGAAATCAACCCGCACGGTATGATCGTCGACGACGACGAATTGTTCCGGCTTTTCGAGTGAGCCAGCACGCATCTGGAAGGTTGGGAATCCGCCGACGGAAACAGAGCGGTCAAGCGACCATTTCACATCCTTGGCGAGCACGGGTGTGCCGTCGTGAAAGGTCGCGTCCTTGCGCAACTTAAAGGTCGCGGAATTCTTCCCGACGTTCATGTCCTCGGCGAGTTCGGGCTTGAACTTGTCGCGGTCGTAATAGGGAACACCGGTCGGGCCGTCCTTCATCTCGTGGCTGATGAGACGGTCGTAGCAGTTCCAGGAGGCTTCATAGCCGGGCACATTCCTGCCGACGCCCAGAACGTCGAGATTGTTCGGGCCGCTCTCGGAAACGATGAGCAAGGTCTCTGCACGCGACTGCGCGCTTGCAGATGTAAACACCGCGGGCGCGGCCACACCGGTCGCCGAGACCGCCGCCGTGGCGCCTGCTGTCTTGATAAATTGACGCCTGTCCATCGCGACCCCGGCTCTTGCATAAGATGAGGATTGCATACAATCTGGCGACATCGCATGCCCAAATGTCCAGCTTGCGTGCCCAAATTTCGGTAGCTCAGGCTCAAGAATAAGGCAGGAACCGGGGAGGGATAATGGCTATAGACAAGGGAGCCATGATGACTGAGACCGACATGCCCACACGCGCAGAACGGCTTGCGGCAGATATTGCAGATGCAATTCTCAACGGCGAACTCGCGCCGGGTGCGCGGCTTGACGAGCAGGGATTGGCTGCGCGCCACGGTGTGTCTCGCACACCAGTCCGCGAGGCGCTGCGCCTGCTGGGCACAACGGGACTCATCGAGATCCGCCCGCGCTGCGGCGCAACCGTCGCGCAGATCACACCCGAAAGATTGTTCGAGCTGTTTGTCGCCATGGGTGAGATCGAGGCCACCTGCGCGCGTCTTTGCGCACTCGGCATGACGCCCGTCGAGCGGCGCAGGTTGGAGGCCCTGCACGACCGGATGGGCGAGTTGGCGCGCGCAAAGGATGAGGCCGCATACGCTGATGCCAATGTCGCCTTCCACTCCGCGATTTATGCGGGCACGCATAATTCCGTGCT
>JAQGKN010000538.1 GCA_028290085.1 Hyphomicrobiales bacterium | reverse complement strand
GGCCGCGCCATGACATGAGCCCGATCGTGACCGCCATGTCGCGGGTCACGAAGCACATCGGCTTCGGCTTGACGTTCGCATCGACCTTTATGCATCCCTTCTATATCGCGCGGCTGTTCAACTCGCTCGATCATGTCACCGACGGACGCATGGCGTTCAATGTGATCGCAAGCAGCCGCGGTGCAGATGCTGCCAATTATGGTTTCGACGAGTTGATGGAACATGGCCTGCGTTACGAGCGCATGGAGGAATTCATCGACGTTTGTCGCAAGCTCTGGGGCAGCGTCGGGCCCGAGGCCTTTGAATGGAATCGCGAGAGCGGCGTCGTCGCAGATCCGGCCCTCGTGCATGCGATCAATCACGCCGGCAAGTTCTTCAAGGTGCGCGGCCCGCTGAATTGCATGCCCTCGCCGCAGGTGGAGCCCGTGCTGATCCAGGCAGGTAGTTCGCCACGTGGCGTCAAGGCATCCGCCTATATTTCAGATCATGTGTTCGCACGATGGCCTACGAAGGAAGGCAAGGCCAAGCATCGTGCGCAACTCGATCGTGAGGCCATTGCGATCGGTCGTGATCCGGAGAAGATCGGTATTCTCTGGGGATGCGGTATTCTCGTCGCCGAGACCGCCCACGAGGCCAATGCGTGTCGCGAGAAGCTCCTCACCATGATCCCGCGCGAAGCGATCGGTCCCTATCTCTCGCATAATTCGGGCTATGATTTCTCGACGCTACCGAGCCGCTTCAAGCTTGGGGAACTCAACAAGGAGATTGCTGCAAAGAATGCCTCTCCGGTCGGATTTGTCTACAAGCTCGGGCAATCGCTGGGTGAAGATACCGAAGTGACGCGTGAGGAGTTCTTCGAATACGGTTTGCGCACGGCAACGAATTACGACCGAACTTTTGCGGGTACGGCGTCTTCGCTCGCAGACATGATGGAAGAAGAGTTTGAGGCGGGCGGCAGCCGAGGCGGCTTCATGGTTGTTCATCCGCAAGCCGTGCCGCGTGATCTCCTGAACGTCGTGGACCTGCTGGTACCGGAACTGCAGCGCCGCGGGCGTTTCCGCAAGGCCTATGAGGGGAAGACCTTGCGCGAGAATCTCGCAGCCGGATGATTGCGCCAGCGAGAAACTGGCCTCCACCTCCGCGCCAAAGGCCTCAGTTCTTCATGAGGCCTTTGGCGAGTTCGAGCGTCTTTTGCGGAGTGTGCATCACCTCACGCGTGACGTCGTCGAGCTCTTCTCCCTTGGCTCCGAAGATAGGGATGTCGCGCGTTTTCATGGCTTCGAGTAACGCCGGGTCCTGCAACATGTCTTGAAAAGCCTTGCGCAGTGCGGCCAGCCGGTCTGCCGGCACACCGGGTGTCGTGATGATGGAGCGCCCGATTTCGGACGAGGCCGCAATTGCGCGCAGGACAGCGGTGCCTTCCGGCGTCAGGCCGAGCTCGCCAATCGGTGGCACGTCGGGAAGAAGCGGATGCCGTTTGAGCGCGATCTGATAGAGGACCGGCGCCTTTTGCTGTGCGATCCAGTCGGGATTGCGCTGCGTGGCGAAAGTGAGGCCGACGCCGCCCATCAGTTCCACCTCGCCGCGCTCGGCTGCGAGATAGACGTCCGCACTACCGCCGTATCCAGATACGATCTTGAATTTGGCGCCAGCGAATTTCTGAAGGGCAGCGGGGGCCAAGTAGCCCGTCGAGGCGCCGCCGGTCGAGCCCACGACGATCTCGTGCTGGCGGGCATCCTCGAAGCTCTTGAACTTTGCGTCCGGCCGTCCGTAGCCGATGTCGACATTGTCGAGAAGACGCCCGATATAGCTGAGTTTGGTAACGTCCAGTTGTGCGGGGTCTTCGTTCATGGCCGCGTCGAGCGCGAGCGTCTGCGCAACACTGCCGAAATACGTGCCGTCACGCGGCGCAGCTCCGTATAGATATTTGACAGCCACGAAGCTGCCGCCGCCCGGCATGTTCTGGACGATGACGGTTGGATTGCCGGGAATGTGTTTACCGATGAATTCGGCGAAGACGCGTCCGTAGATGTCGTAGCCGCCGCCGGCTGCATAACCTACGATCAGGCGCAGGGTCTTGCCGCGATAAAAGTCGGCGATGGGATCTGCGTTCGCGCGGGTGCTCGATGTTGGCGACAGCAGTGTTGCAAGTACCAAACTGGCTGCGTAAAGCAGGCCCGCCTTTTGATCGCATAACCGCCGTTTCGATCCGAACATAGGAGCCTCCGTCCAGCGCGTGTAGCGCGAAGTCTTCCGCAAGACTGGCAGGTTCCGTGCCAAGTGTGTGACTTGCAGCGCGCGACGCCTGCGCAAATTCGAGAAGCGCGCCGCCCAGTTGAAAGCGCGCTTGCCGGACTTCGGCCTTCCCGACTATCCTCGCGACATGGGGCAAACTGACGGCCGCGCAAAGGCCGATCGAACCCGTCTCGCCGTCGGCCATCTTGAACCGCATTCCACAAGCGCCAAAATCGTCGCCGTTCCTTTCCTCCGCATCTGGAGAGGCCGCTTAGACTCGTCGAGCAAACGTATCCAGAATGGGAAGGAAACAAGCATGTCCCAGCAAGATCGCTTCTATGCAGACAACGATGGTATAAGGCTGCATTTTCTCCAGTTCGGAGCGACAGGCCCCAAGGTGCTCCTGCTGCCGGGCATCACGAGCCCGGCGATAACCTGGGGTTTCGTTGCAGAACGGATCGCCGAGCAGGCGCAGGTCTTCGTGCTCGACCATCGTGGACGCGGGCTTTCCGACCAGCGCAACGGGCTCGGCCACACCACCACCGATTACGCTGCCGATGCGGCTGCCGTTATCAGGGCGTTGGATGTTGGTCCTATGGTCATACTCGGCCATTCGATGGGCGCGCGCACTGCCGCTCGGCTCGCCGCCGCCTATCCCGATCTCGTGAAGCGGTGCATCCTCGCCGACCCGCCGGTGAGCGGGCCGGGCAGGCGGCCTTACCCGAGTC
>JAQGKN010000517.1 GCA_028290085.1 Hyphomicrobiales bacterium | reverse complement strand
GCGCGAATCATGGAGATCTGGCGCGAATGCCTGAGCACCTATGGTGGGCCCTACCTGTTTGGGAAGATTTCGCTGGCGGATGCCATGTATGCACCAGTCGTCACGCGGCTGCTGACCTATGATGTGCCCATGGACAAGGTCTGCCAGGCCTATTGCGATACGATCATGGCCTGGCCCGCAATGCAGGAGTGGATCGAGCACGCCAAGGATGAAGTCGAGGAAATTGAGGAGTTGGAAGTCGAGTTCTAGCCGCTTTTGGCGGGAACGGGACCGTGCCCACTTTCCCTTAGTTGCCAGTCGCCGCGCCCCAGTGGTGCTTTGGCGAATGCATTCGCCCCCTTTCGGTTGACGTGCCCCGCCGCATGTCCTAAAAGCCGCATCTCACCGAGATCGCACGCGCTCCCGGAGCCTTTCCTTTGGGACTGGCCGTCAGGAACGCTCGTGTCTCACCCCCGCATTGGCCGGCCTCCACCGGCGCGGGGTTATCTGAAGCGCAGCCTCAGGGCTGCACCACATGGAGACGGCCAGATGGCTCGTATTGCAGGCGTAAACATCCCGACGAACAAGCGCGTCATCATCGCGCTCCAGTACATCCACGGCATCGGCGCCCAGAAGGCGAAAGAGATCTGCGAGAAGGTCTCCATTCCCGCCGAGCGTCGCGTCGCTCAGCTGACGGACGCTGAAGTGCTCCAGATCCGCGAGACCATCGACCGCGACTATATGGTCGAGGGCGATCTGCGCCGTGAAGTTGCGATGAACATCAAGCGCCTGATGGACCTGGGTTGCTACCGCGGCCTGCGTCATCGTCGTCAGCTGCCCGTTCGTGGCCAGCGCACGCACACCAACGCCCGTACCCGCAAGGGCAAGGCGAAGCCGATCGCCGGCAAGAAGAAGTAATTTCACGGCTCAGGCCGCGAGAGCGCCCCGGATTCGTTCGGGGCGTCCAAGAGATCGGGCGTGCAAACTCATGCCCGCCGATCACCTCCATCCCGAGCGCCCGGAATTACGGGCGCGCCTGAAGGACGATAAGAAATGGCAAAAGAAGCAACCCGCATTCGCCGCCGCGAACGCAAGAACATCGTGTCTGGCGTGGCTCACGTGAGCTCGACCTTCAACAACACGATGATCACGATCACCGACGCACAGGGTAACACGATCTCCTGGTCGTCCGCCGGCACGATGGGCTTCAAAGGCTCGCGTAAGTCGACCCCGTATGCGGCCCAGATGGCTGCCGAAGACGCAGCCCGCAAGGCTGCCGAGCACGGCATGCGCACGCTGGAAGTCGAAGTTTCCGGTCCTGGTTCAGGACGTGAGTCGGCTCTGCGCGCTCTGCAGGCGGCGGGCTTCACCGTGACGTCGATCCGCGACGTGACGCCGATCCCGCACAACGGCTGCCGCCCGCGCAAGCGTCGGCGCGTCTGACCTTTCAAAGGTCTTTCCAAGATCGCTCTCCCCACCGACGGGCGGGGAGGGTGCTTTTTTTGTTTTCATCGACGGTTCAGGGCCAGGGTCGACGGACCGATATGCCTTGTGCTGCATCATGAAGGATAACAGCCGTGATCCAGAAGAACTGGCAAGAACTCATCAAGCCGAACAAACTCGAGGTCTCTCCGGGTGAAGACCCCAAGAAGATCGCGATCGTTGTCGCTGAGCCCCTCGAGCGCGGCTTCGGCCTGACGCTTGGCAATGCTCTGCGCCGCGTACTCCTCTCCTCGCTCCAGGGCGCTGCCATCACGGCCGTCCAGATCGACGGCGTGCTGCATGAGTTCTCCTCGATCCCGGGCGTTCGCGAGGACGTCACCGATCTCGTGCTGAACATCAAGGACATCTCGCTGCGCATGCAGGGCGATGGCCCCAAGCGCATGGTTCTGAAGAAGCAGGGCCCGGGCGCCGTGCTCGCCGGCGATATCGCCGTGACCGGCGACGTCGTGGTGCTCAACCCCAATCTCGTGATCTGCACGCTCGACGAGGGCGCGGAGATCCGAATGGAATTCACCGTCAACACCGGCAAGGGCTACGTCCCGGCTGAGCGCAATCGCGCGGAAGATGCGCCGATCGGCCTCATCCCCGTCGACAGCCTCTATTCGCCTGTGAAGAAGGTCAGTTACCGCGTTGAGAACACGCGCGAAGGCCAGATCCTCGACTATGACAAGCTGACGCTGACGGTCGAGACGAACGGTTCGGTGAGCCCCGAGGATGCGGTCGCCTATTCGGCTCGCATCCTTCAGGACCAGCTCAACGTCTTCGTGAACTTCGAAGAGCCGCGCCGCGAAGAGGCCCAGCCGTCGATTCCGGAGCTCGCCTTCAACCCGGCGCTGCTCAAGAAGGTCGACGAACTCGAGCTGTCGGTGCGTTCGGCGAACTGCCTGAAGAACGACAACATCGTCTATATCGGCGACCTCATTCAGAAGACGGAAGCCGAGATGCTGCGGACGCCGAACTTCGGCCGCAAGTCGCTCAACGAAATCAAGGAAGTGCTCGCGCAGATGGGTCTCCATCTGGGCATGGAAGTCACCGGCTGGCCGCCGGAGAACATCGAAGAGCTGGCCAAGCGCTTCGAAGAGCACTACTGAGCTTCACGTTTCCCGCATTTGGGAGACTGATCGCGGCTGAGGGGCCAAACGCTCCTCGCCGCAAATCCTCACCCCTGAAAGGGTGAGGCACTAGAAAGACCAGCCGTTCCTTGGCCCGGCGGCTGGAAACCCCTCAATGGAGAAAAGCCATGTATCACGGACGTAAGAAGCGCCGCTTTAACCGCACAGCCGAACACCGCAAGGCGATGTTCGCCAACATGTGCCAGGCGCTCATCAAGCACGAGCAGATCGTCACGACCCTTCCGAAGGCCAAGGACCTGCGTCCCGTCGTCGAGAAGCTCGTCACCCTCGGCAAGCGCGGCGACCTGCATGCGCGCCGTCAGGCGATTGCCCAGATGAAGGACGTCGTCCTCGTCCGCAAGCTGTTCGACATTCTCGGACCGCGTTACAAGGACCGCAACGGCGGCTACACCCGCGTGCTCAAGGCTGGCTTCCGCTTCGGCGACAACGCCCCGATGGCCGTGATCGAGTTCGTCGACCGCGACGTCTCCGCCAAGGGCAAGGATTCCGGCCCGGTGCAGGTTCAGGACGAAGCCGCCGAGTAATCGGTCGCTTCGTTTCCACGATTTCGAGGCGGCTCTCCGGAGCCGCCTTTTTTTATTGCGCGGGCTGATGCTCCGGTGAAGCTTTCCGTGGGACGGGTGCGGGCCTATATGAAGCCGCGTGGTCCTGCGGAGTGCGCCCGATGAAACGCCTGTTCTTGCCTTTGGTCCTCCTCGTGCTGGGAACGCTGCCCTGCGCAGCCCAGCAGCCGTTGCGCGTGACGCCGGAGACGCGTGGGCAGATCACCCTGTCGTATTCGCCCATCGTGAAGAAGGCGCAGCCCTCGGTCGTGAACGTCTATGCGTCGCGGACTGAAAAGCGGCAGCGCAATCCGCTGTTCGACGATCCGATTTTCCGCCAGTTCTTCGGCGACCAGCAGCGCCCCGGTGGTCCCACCGCGCAGTCGCTCGGCTCGGGCGTCATCGTCGATGCGAGCGGCCTCGTCATCACCAACCACCACGTCATCGAGGGCATGACGGATGTGAAGGTGGCACTGCCCGATAAACGCGAATACGAGGCGGAAATCGTGCTGCGCGATCCGCGCACCGATCTCGCGGTCCTGAAGATCAAGAATGGCGGTTCGTCGTTCCCGGTCATGGAGCTCGGCGATTCCGATGCGCTGGAAGTCGGCGATCTCGTGTTGGCGCTCGGCAATCCGTTCGGGGTCGGGCAAACGGTGACGCAGGGCATCATTTCCGCGCTCGCGCGCACGCAGGTCGGCATCAGCGATTACGGGTTCTTCATCCAGACCGATGCTGCCATCAATCCGGGCAATTCGGGCGGTGCGCTGATCGACATGAACGCGCGGCTGGTTGGCATCAACTCCGCGATCTTTTCAAAGTCGGGCGGCTCCATCGGCATCGGCTTCGCGATCCCGGTGAATATGGTCAAGATCGTCGTTGCAGCCGCCAAGGGAGGCGTGCGGCAGGTGCGTCGCCCGTGGCTCGGCGCAACCTTGCAGGCCGTGTCCAAGGAGATCGCGGAGTCGCTCGGCATGGATCGCCCGGCCGGTGCGCTGGTGGCGGATCTCTATCCGCGCAGTCCGGCGGTCGACGCGGGCTTGCAGCGTGGTGACGTGATTACTGCCGTTGACGGCCTCAGCGTCGATGACCCGGAGAGCTTCGGCTACCGCATGGGTGTGCGCGCACTGGGCGGCACGGTGCCTGTCTCCGTGCTTCGCAAAGGCAAGACGCTCACATTGCAAGTGAAGCTCGCACCTGCGCCGGAAGTGCCGGCACGCGAGAGCCTCACGATTTCGGGGCGTTCGCCGTTTGGGGGCGCCACCGTCGTCAACGTCTCGCCCGCGACGACCGAGGAGTTTTCAGTCGAGACCGTCAAGGAGGGCGTTATCGTCACCGACGTCGAGGAGAATTCTTCGGCGGCGGCAGTGGGTATCCAGAAGGGTGACGTCATCATCGCCGTCAACGACGCAAAGATCGCGCGCACTGCTGATCTGAAGACGGCGTCGGCGGGGCGCAATTATTATTGGAAGCTGACGCTCGCGCGCGGCGGGCAGGTGTTCACGACTGTTGTGGGTGGGTGAAGAGGCGGTCGTCATTGCGAGGAGCGGAGCGACGCGGCAATCCGGGAGTCGCTGGAACCCTCTGGATTGCTTCGCCTCGCTCGCAATGACGGCAAGAAGTCTTGTGTCCAGCTCTGGGCCGGTCACGAAAATGAACAGGGCACATTGACAGCCCGCTCGAACCGGCCCGCAATGGTGCATCGCCATACGGGCCGGGAGCGGGATCATGGGAACGACGCAGCAGTTTCTGGGCCGGGCGATTGCGCAGGGTAGGGGCGTCGAGCCTGCCGATCTCGTGCTCAAGAACGGGCGCGTGTTCGATCTCGTCACTGGCGAAATCTTTGCGTCCGATGTTGCGATCTGCGGCGAGCGCATCGTGGGCACGCGCGGGACTTATCGTGGATTGCGCGAGATCAACCTGCGCGGGCAGATCGTGGTGCCCGGTTTCATCGACACGCATCTGCATGTCGAATCCTCGCTGGTGACGCCGCCGGAATTCGACCGCTGCGTGCTGCCGCACGGGGTCACGACTGCGATCTGCGATCCGCACGAGATCTCCAATGTGCTGGGCGCTGAAGGCATCCGCTATTTTCTGGAGTGCGCGGATGCGAGCGCGATGGATCTGCGCGTCCAGCTTTCGAGCTGTGTGCCGGCGACCGATCTGGAGACATCGGGTGCGCGGCTGGAGGCGGCGGACTTGCTGGCCTTCATCGACAATCGCCATGTCATCGGGCTCGCCGAGTTCATGAATTTTCCTGGCGTTCTCGCGCGCGATCCCGCCGTGCTCGACAAGCTCGCGGCGTTTCAGTCGCGCCACATCGACGGCCATGCGCCGCTGCTGCGCGGCATGGATCTCAACGGCTATCTGGCCGCGCGCATCCGCACCGACCATGAGACAACAACACCCGAAGAGGCGCTGGAAAAGCTCTCCAAGGGCATGACGATCCTCGTGCGCGAAGGCTCGGTCTCGAAAGATCTGCACGCGTTGGCACCGGTGATTTCCAACATCACGGCGCCTTTCATGTGCCTTTGCACCGATGATCGCAATCCGCTCGATATCGATGAAGAAGGGCATCTCGATTACATGATCCGCACGGCCATTTCGCTGGGTGCGCTGCCACTTGCGGTCTATCGCATGGCCAGTATTTCGGCCGCCCATGCCTTCGGGCTGCGCGATCGCGGACTGGTCGCGCCGGGCTGGCGGGCGGATCTCGCCGTCATCGACGACCTCGCGAGTTGCAACGTCAGCCTCGTTGTCAGCGCCGGGCGGATCGTCGGGCCGGAG
>JAQGKN010000512.1 GCA_028290085.1 Hyphomicrobiales bacterium | reverse complement strand
CGTGAAGCCTTGGAAACGTGGCTGAACTTTGCCACTCTGGACGTCACATTCCCGTCTTGCGCCTGCTGCGGCGCAACCCACATAAAGGGTGAGACGAAGCGCCCGCGCCGAAATGGGCGGGCGGCACACTGGGCTCATTCATGCGCGATCCATATACAATCCTCGGAGTGACCAAGTCGGCCAGTGCCGACGAGATCAAGAAGGCGTTCCGCAAGCTCGCCAAGAAATATCACCCCGATCAGAACAAGAACGACCCGAAGGCGCAGGAGAAGTTCTCCGAAGCGAGCGCGGCCAACGAGATTCTCAGCGATGAGAAAAAGCGTGGCCAGTACGATCGCGGCGAGATCGATGCCGAAGGCAAGCCGAAAAGTCCCGGCTTTGAGGGCTTTGGCGGTCCCGGTGGCTTCCGTCGTCAGGGTGCTGCGCCCGGCGGCGGCTTCGAGCATTTCGAGTTCGACCTCGGCGGCGGTCGCGCCGGTGCGGCGGGCGGTCGTGCGGGCGGCTTCGATGCCAGCGATATCTTTTCCGATCTGTTCGGCGGTGCCCGCGGCCGCACGCGTGCCCCGCAGCGAGGTCAGGATCTCGCCGAGACCGTCACGATCTCCTTGAACGATGCGGCGCGCGGCGCGAGCGTCCGCGTTGCGCTATCGACAGGCAAGACCCTCGATATAGCTGTTCCCGCGGGTATGGAGGACGGCAAGCAGATCCGGCTGAAAGGGCAGGGACAGCCCGGTCAGGGCGGCGGCCCCGCTGGCGACGCAATGATTACCGTCAAGATTGCCAAGCACCCCTTCTTTCGCGTCGAGGGACGCGACGTGCGCCTCGACCTGCCGCTCACGCTTTATGAGGCGGTGCTCGGCGGGAAGGTCGAAGTGCCGACTCTCGCAGGCAAAGTTGAAATGTCCGTTCCGGCCGGCACGAATGGTGGCCGCACCCTGCGCTTGCGCGGCAAGGGCCTGCCCGCCGGAGACGGCAAGGCTGCGGGCGATTTGCTCGTCACCCTGCGCATTGTGCTGCCCGACGGCGCGACGCCCGATCTCGAAGAGCTCATGCGCAAATGGCGGGACGAGCGCCCCTACGATCCGCGCAAGGATTTCGGCTGACCGTCTTGGCCGGCGGGTCTCAGTCCCGCCGGCCGTGCGTCGCGTTCAGTCTTTCGCGGAGAAGCAAGGCGTGGTCGATGAGCCGATCGCGGTTTGCGCCTGTCATTCCATAGCCGAGCCCGCCCGCCACGAACCAGACCACGCTGCGGCCTGAGCTTTCGCGGGTCATGAACCCCGTCGTGTCGGGACTGCCCGAGCGCCCGACAAGGACGCCGGTCCGCGCACTCGTCCCATCGTCATAGAGTATGAAGCCGGATAGCCCACCCTCGCCGGGGGTCAGGCGCACGCCGAGCGGACGAAGCGTCGGCTCAAGGACCGGCAGGGCGACGCTGACATGCAGGTGCTGTGACAGGAAGGACGCTATTGCCGAGCGGTCACGGCTGGCCAAGTCGAGCGGCGGTGCATCTTGTTCGGCAAAAGCCGCCTGCGCTTCCAGCGCGCGGCGGGCAAAGCTCTGGCCCGAGGTGCTGAGTGTCGCGACGGAAATGGGAATGGACTGCGGTGTCCGACTGCCCATGACACCGAGCATGCCGGCCACGCCCAGTGTGGCCAGCCCTCCCGTGAGGAAAGCCACAACGGCAAAGACGATCATGCGGCGCTGTTGATCGTCTCGGCTTCGCCCGACGCGTGTCACCTGCCGCAGGGGAGCCACATGAATCGGCGCTTCCGCCTGTCCGAGCGGCACGGCGCGAACAGGCTTTTCCTTAGGCCCCGCAATGGCCAACGCCAGCGCTTGCGGCACAGCCTCCAGCGCGACACGTGAGAACGCAGCGCGGAGAATCTCGTTCTGCCGTCTCCAGCTCTCGACTCGCGCAGCAGCCTCCGGCTCGGTGGCAAGCCAGCTCTCGACCTGCGCTCGCCGCTCGGCCAGCAGTTCGCCATCGACGAGTGCGTTCAGTTCGGCATCGCTGATCGTGCGGTCGGGATTCCTCATGGCTCGCTCCCCCGGCCGGCCCTCACTTGACCAGCCGCAGATGCGTTGGCTGTCTCAGGTGGCGACGCGCTTCGAAGGGCAGGGCGGCATCCAGATGCTGGCCGAGCACGATGCGCGCCCGAGCCAGACGGCACAGCAGCGTGGCGCGTGTGAGCCCCAGGATTTCGCTGGCCTGCACATATGTGAAGCCCTCCAATACCACCAGCAGCAAGGCTTCTCGATCTTCCACGGAGACATCGAGCAGAGATTGCGTCACGCCCTGTGAGCGCGGCTGGGGCACAGCGTTGCGGGAGAGCGTCGCATCCGTTCGAAGCCGGGCGTGATTGAGGTTGACCAACGTCGCATACAGCCAGAGGCGCAGGCTGTCGGGTGAAGTCTGTGTCCCCGCGCGCAATGCGGCGGCGACGCAGCGCTGCACGAGATCGTCTGCCACATCGCCCGTGCGTGCATCGTCGTGCAGCACCAGGGCATGGGCGAAGCGGCGTAGAGCCGGGATCAGTCTTGCAATGTCCTCTCGGTGACCCACACGCGCGTCCTCGGACGGTTTCTTCTGTCTCTCAATCTAATTTAGAGCGTCCATCGTGACTTGCCTATGGGGTCGATGGCACCTGCCGCGATTTATACCAACAGCCTGAGGATGGCTGACCGACAGGCCGCCTCAATCCCTTGCCTTCGGGGCATGTGTCGCTTAAACGGCACTTAGCATCGCGAGGCGCGAGCCATGGCTCGGTTTCAGCCTGTCCGCTCTCCAAGTTTGTCGGGACCAGCATGACCCAACCAGTCGAAAAGTCGGACGGTCAGAAGCCCACGGGCATCCTTACGGGCAAGCGGGGCCTCGTGATGGGCGTCGCCAACAATCGATCGATCGCCTGGGGCATCGCGCGCGCGGCGCATCTGGCCGGTGCCGAACTCGCCTTCACCTTCCAGGGTGACGCGCTCGAAAAGCGGGTTCGCCCGCTGGCCGCTGAACTCGGCGCCCATGTGGTTGGTCATTGCGATGTCACCGACGCGGCCTCCATAGACGCCGTCTTCGGCGAGGTCGAGCGGATCTGGGGCAATATCGATTTCGTCGTCCATTGCATCGCCTTCTCCGACAAGGATGAGCTGACCGGCCGCTACGTCGAGACGAGCGAAGCCAATTTCACCAAGTCGCTGCTGATCTCCTGCTACTCCTTCACGGCTGTCGCCCAGCGCGCCGAGAAGCTGATGACCAAGGGCGGATCGCTGCTGACGCTGACCTATTACGGCGCCGAAAAGTGGATGCCCCATTACAACGTGATGGGTGTCGCCAAGGCCGCGCTCGAGGCGAGCGTGCGCTATCTCGCTGCCGACCTCGGCGAGAAGAACATTCGCGTCAACGCCATTTCGGCCGGCCCGATCAAGACACTGGCCGCTTCCGGCATCGGCGACTTCCGCTACATACTGAAGTGGAACGAGTATAACGCGCCGCTGCGCCGTACAGTCACGATCGAGGAAGTCGGCGAAACCGCGGCTTTCCTCGTGTCGGACATGGCGCGCGGCATGACTGGCGAAATTCTTCATGTCGACGCGGGCTATCATGTCGTCGGCATGAAAAACCCCGCCGCGCCGGACATCACGGTCGCCAGCAAGGAATGACGCTGCGCGATATGGCCCAGTCCGCGCGCAGGGCGCATCCAGAGCGCGGACACAGGCCATGATTTTCGAACTTCGGCACCGCCTGATTTTCCTGCGCCACGGTGAGACCGACTGGAACGCCGAAGGGCGTCTCCAGGGCGGCCAGGACATTCCGCTGAATGCAAAGGGCCTCGCCCAGGCCGAGGCCGCTGGACGCATCGTCGGGAAAATCGTTGGTCGCGACAAGGCTCGGCTCGAGGCTTTCGACTACGTCGCCTCGCCCCTTGGCCGCGCCCGGCGCACCATGGAGCTGGCGCGTGGCGCACTCGCGCTCGACCCGTTCGCCTACCGCATAGAGGAGCGGCTGCGGGAATTGTCGTTCGGCCGCTGGGAAGGCATGACCTGGCCCGAGGTGCAGGTCGACGACCCCGGCGCGGCGGCTCGGCGCGAAGCCGATAAATGGTCGCTGGTCCCGCCGGGCGGCGAAAGCTATGCAATGCTCTGCGATCGCCTTCGGCCTTGGCTGGAGACGATCGACTGCGATACGATCGCGGTGGCGCATGGAGGAGTCGCGCGCTGCCTCATGTATCTGCTTGCTGGTACGGCAACGGAACGGGCCCCCATGTCGGACATTTGGCAGGGGCGTGTCCTGGTGTTCGAGGCGGGCCGCTATCGCTGGATATGAATTCTTGCCGATCGAGGGTGGGGCCGTATTCACGCCGGGTTCATCGGTCATGCCGGATAAGATCACGCGTGGCGTTGCGTTCTTGTAATTTACGATGAGGTCCGGCCCAAGCTGGCCTCCGGGGCGTTTTTGAGAGGGAGGGGAGTCCGCCAAGCCTGATTTCCGACACTTGCAGCGCCGCGAGCGGCGCGCTGGCGCGAAGACTGCAACGCTTTCCCTCTTCAGGGGACAAGTGGCACTCGACTGGCCCGGAAAGACACAAATTCACGCAGGCGGCCCGCGACGATGACCCAGACCGAGACAGAGCTTCTCATCCGCCATGCCGAGGCCCAGCCTGCGGAGGCCGCCCCCGCCGTTCTTCATGGGCCGTTGCGGCCTGATCTCCTGCTCGACGAGTTGCTGGCCGAAATTTTCGCCGCGACCGTGGTTGCCAACCCTGACGCGCCCTGCCACATCGTCGATGGCCAGACGCGAACCTACGCGCAGGTCGATGCCAATGCGCTGGTCCTCGCGCGCGGACTTCTTCGTCGCGGAATTCGCCCCGGTGATGTCGTTGGCCTCTGGATGCCGCGCGGCGGCGATCTGCTGGTCGCCCAGATTGCCATCGCGAAGACGGGCGCCGCCTGGCTACCCTTCGATTTCGACGCGCCGCCCGAGCGCATCGCCGTCTGCCTTGAGGATGCCAGTGCGAAGGCGCTGCTGGCCTCTCCGGCCAAGGTCGGTGACGTCGCACAGGATATGCCCTGCACAGTCTATACGTCCGCCGATCTCAGCGACCCGCAAGACCAGGGCCATGTCGATGCCCGCGCCATGGGCGCGCGGCCGGACCAGCCAGCCTACATGATTTACACGTCCGGCTCGACGGGTACGCCCAAGGGCATCGTCATTACCGGGCGCAACATCTGCCATTACCTGCGCTCCGCCAACGAGGTCTATGGACTCGTCGCCGCCGACGTCGTGTTCCAGGGCGCCTCGGTCGCATTCGATCTGTCGATGGAAGAAATCTGGGTGCCCTATCTCGTGGGTGCCTCCCTCTTCGTCGCCACGCCCAAGATCATGGGCGAGACGGATAATCTTCCAGAAGTCATGGACGCTGCGGGCATCACGGTGCTCGACACCGTGCCGACCCTGCTGGCCATGCTGCCGCGCGACATCGCCTCGCTGCGCATCATCATTCTGGGCGGCGAAGCCTGCCCTCCAAGTGTCGCGGCGCGCTGGTGCCGCCCCGGCCGCACGATCTTCAACAGCTATGGCCCGACCGAAGCCACAGTGGTTGCCACTGTCTCCGAAGTGAAGCCGGGCGAGCCGGTCACGATCGGCGGCCCCATCCCGAACTACACCTGCTATGTCGCCGACGACGCGCTCAACCTGCTCGGTCGTGGCATCGAGGGCGAGTTGCTGATCGGCGGTCCGGGCGTTGCACGCGGCTATCTCAACCGCGCGAGTATGACGGCCGAAAAATTCATCGCCAATCCCTTCGACGCCAATGGCATCGATCCGATTCTCTACCGCTCGGGTGATGCCGTCGTCATCGACGCGCAGGGCGATATCCTGTTTCGCGGCCGCATCGACGATCAGGTAAAGATCCGCGGCTTCCGCGTCGAGCTCGGCGAAATCGAGGCCAAGCTCACGGAAATCCCCGGCATCACACATGCGGCCGTCGTGCTGCGCACCGATGCGGGTATGGATCAGCTGGTCGCTTTCCTCGTTGCCGACAAGGCGGCGGAGACGGTCATCGACGCGCGCACCCTGCGCGCCCTGCTGCGCGAACGGCTGCCGGCCTACATGGTGCCGGCCCGATACGAGTCCATCGACGAGCTGCCGCGTCTCTCGTCAGGCAAGGTCAATCGCAACCAGCTGAAGCGCGCCGAGCTGACCGAGCAAGTCGGCGCTGGCGAGGAGCAGGAAGAGCCACGCACGCGGACGGAAGCGCTGCTTCTGGAAGCAGCCAAGAGCGTGCTGCCGCCCCAGGCAATCCCGTTCGACGCCGATTTCTTCACCGATCTCGGCGGCCATTCGCTGCTGGCGGCGCGCTTCGTCTCCATCGTGCGCCAGACGCACGGGCTCGCGGGCATCACGCTGCAGGACGTCTATTCCACGCGCAATCTGCGCGCGATGGGCGAAATGCTCGACACGAAATTTGCCCATGTCGCTGCCCAGCGCGATCTCTCGTTCGAGCCGCCGCCGTGGCGCCGCCGCTTCTTGTGCGGCCTCGCGCAGGGTATCGTTATGCCCTTCATACTTGCATTGATGACAGCGCAATGGCTCGGCGTCTTCGTCAGCTACATGCTGCTGACGAGCGCGGAAGCGGGGCTGCTGAACGAAATTTTCTCGCTGCTCGGCGTCTACGTCTGCATCAATCTGGCGACGCTCGTCATTGCCATCGGCGGCAAATGGGCCATCATCGGGCGCACCAAGCCGGGACGCTATCCGCTCTGGGGCGTCTATTATTTTCGCTGGTGGCTCGCGCAACGCTTGATCGGCCTGACGCATCTGAAATGGTTTCAGGGCTCGCCCGTCATGCGCGTCTTCCTGCGCGCGCTGGGTGCCAAGGTTGGCGACGACGCCATCATTGGTGACATCGAGTCGGGCGCAATCGACCTGCTCGAATTCGGCACCGCGAGCTGCATCGGCGGAAAGTGCGAGATGGCCAATGCGCGCGTCGTGGGCAATGAGCTCGTGATCGACCGCATCGTCATCGGCAACGAGGCTTATGTCGGGACGTCCTGCATCATCGAGGGCGATACGATCATCGGCGACAACGCCGAGCTGAAAGACCTCACGTCGCTGCCAGAGGGCTCGCGCGTCGGCAACGGCGAGATTTGGGACGGATCGCCCGGCCGCAAAGTCGGCATGATCGATCTCGCGGATCAGGATGAATTCCCGGAAGCTTCAGCCATCCACCGCGCGTTCCAGACCTTCTGCTACACGATCATGCTGCTCGCCATTCCGCCGATTGGCCTGCTGCCGATCTTCCCGGCCTTCTGGGTGTTCGATTACGTCGACGAGTGGATCGGCGTCGCCGATCTCGACCGCACGCTCTACATGCTGTCGATTCCGATCCTCGCCTGGCCGACAGCCTTCGCCATGGTGCTGGTGACGGTGGGCTTCATCGTCGTCATCCGCTGGGCCATCCTGCCGCGCGTGCGGGAGGGATCGTACTCGGTTCATTCCTGGTTCTATTTCCGCAAATGGACGGTGGCACTCGCGACCGAGATCACGCTGGAAACGCTGACCTCGCTGTTCGCCACGATCTACATGCGCGCATGGTATCGCCTGATGGGCGCGAAGATCGGCAAGGGCGCCGAGATTTCCACCAATCTTGC
>JAQGKN010000502.1 GCA_028290085.1 Hyphomicrobiales bacterium | reverse complement strand
GACCAAGACGTTCTGCAGCTTCCTTTGCCAATTGTTCAAGCTGAACTTGCAGCCGCAGATCGTAGGTGAACCGCAACACCCTGCGTGGACGATCAGCATCGTGCGCGGCTTCGCTCGCATGTGCGGCGAGCGTTGGAAACAGCTTGCGCGCTTCGGGCATCGCATCGTGCTTGGCAGCATCTGCTTCGAGTTGCGTGATGAGACCGAATTTCGTGACACGATCGAGCACGCGATTGCGCGCTGTCAGCGCGGCTCTCGGGTTGCGATCCGGCCGCCGGACTTCAGGCGATTGCGGCAATGCGACGAGAAGCGCCTGTTCGGAAAGCGACAGACGGCGCGGCTCCTTGCCAAAATAGGCGAGGCTCGCGGCGCGCAAGCCTTCCAGATTGCCACCATAGGGTGCGAGTTCCAGATAGAGATCCAGAATCTGGTCCTTGCCGAACCGCTGTTCCAGTTCCACTGCGCGCGCGATCTGGCGCAATTTCGCCGACGGTGTACGCTGATCGCGGGGTTCCAGCAGGCGCGCCACCTGCATGGTCAGCGTCGATCCGCCCGAGACGATGTGCAAATTCGTTGCGAGCTGCCAGCCCGCTCGGGCAAAAGCACGAAAATCGAGGCCGCGATGTTCCTCGAAGCGCCTGTCTTCATAGGTGCGCAGCATGTCGAGAAAGCGTGGGTCGACATCTGCAACGCTGAGCGGCAATCGCCAACGGCCATCGTCGGTCGTAAACGCCCGCAAAAGCCGCCCGTCGCGATCCACCGCGATGGACGAGCCCTGCCCAGCGGCCGCGATATCGAGCGGGCCAAGCGCCCGCAGATATTGCGCCGACAGGGCGGGCAGACCAAGGCCCAGCGCCGCCACGCCGATCATCGCGTGGGCGAAGCGGCGGCGCGATGGAGCGGTGGCGCCCATCACCTGCCCTCGCCGACCTCGAGGCTCCCAAAGCCCGTGCGTCCGAAGCGTTCGGGTCGATACATGTCCTCGATGGACGCCGAGGGATACACGTAGCGGCCCGGCGTCACTGCGCGAACGATGTAGGCGACATTGAAACTCGCCTTCTCGCTTCCATCGCGCTGAAACGCCGCGACAAAGCGGTCGTCGCGATATTCCGTATAGGTGGCTTCGACGGTCGGTTTGGCGAAAGCCAGTGCGTCCACGGAGCCGCCGTCGAACAGGCTTGGATTGTCGATCTCGAGCCCGGCGGGCAGGCGGTCGACAAGCAGCAGGCGCCCATAGGCAGCCTCCAGTTCCGTCACCTTCAGCACGACGACGAAACGGTCATTCTGCCGGATCGCGGCCATATTCTTGGGCTTTCCATCGAGCGTGAAATAGCTTCGCTCGATTTGATAGCCCAGCGAGGCCGCCGGTTCGGGCTGCGACGGGTTGCCAGAGGTCGTGACGACAATCTGCGCCTGACCCTGTCCTGCATTTCCGATAGCCAAGGCGCTCGTGAGAGCCGCGGCCGGGAACGTGCGATAGAGAGCCCCCTGATGCGGCTGTCCTGCAACGGTCAGCGAAAGATCCTGCCCCTGCGCCGAAAGCGCCGATGCCGCCAACACCATCCAACTCATTTCCTGCGTGCTGATGTTGCGTGTCGCAGCGCGATCCTGCTGCACGGCGATGCCTGCAAGCGAAATCAGGCTGCGGTCGGCACCGGCCTCTGCCGCCAGCGTCATCAAGCCCGCGCTGTCGCGCAGCCGCGAGCCGTAGTCGGGCCGCGACACCAGCGAGGTCTGCGCCTGCCGCAGCAGGGTCGCAGCGGAGTTGAACACCGTCTGCGAACGCGTGCGATCTCCGAGCATGGAGAGCGCCGCGCCGAGCTGCGCGCGGGCGAGCACCGTATCGAAGCTCGCGAGCTTCGTGTCGGTGAGATAGCGCAGGTCACCCATGATGGGGCGGCCGTTGCGGGCAAGAACATAGATCGCATAGGCGACGGCAGGCCCCTGCTCGCGCGTCACTTCGCCAGCATTCACGACCTGATTGCGAAGACGCGTCACGGCAAGATCGAAGGAACGCTCGGGCACGGCGTATCCGGCCTCGCGGGCCCGAGTCAGAAAGTCCGTCACGAAAGAGTCGAGCCACAGATCGTTGCCCGCGCCCTCCGTCGACCAGAGGCCGAAGGCACCGTCACTGTCCTGCCGGGAAAGAACACGTGCGATGGAGTCATTGACGCGGGCCGCGACATCCGTGTCGGCCGGCAGCATCTGCTGCGACGCAAGTTTGTTGACATAGAGCAACGGCAAGGCGCGGCTGACCGTCTGTTCGGAACAGCCGTAGGGATAGCGATCCAGCGCTTGCAACAAGGCCGGCACATCGATGGCACCGAAAGGCGCGACAGCGACGGACACAGACCCCGTGCCCGCCACAAATTCCGCGAGCAGATCGTTGGAGATCGACACGCTGCCGCCAGCGGGCAACGGCCGCACGACGCGGCGATAAATTTGCCCCGACCCCGCCTGCACGTTGACCGCAAAACTCTGCGTCGCATCGAAGCCAGGACCTGTGAGACGGATCTCGATGGTGCCGCGCCCAAGCCCCGTGGTGGTGACGGGAATGCTCAGTGGCGCACGCGCGCCTTTGGCCAGCGTCAAGGTTCGGCGTTGCGCGTCGGCTGCGACACTCAGCGGTCCCTGAACGGAGAGTGCGACATTGTAATCGCCCGCAGCGCCTTCAACATTATCGATCTGCACATGCATGCGCGACACGTCACCCAGCGAGAGGAAACGCGGCAACGTCGCCTGCACCACCACGGGATCGCGGATCACGATATCCTTGGAGGCCTGCCCCACCTTGTCCTTCGACCAGGCGACAGCCATCACGCGCACCGCGCCGTTGAACGCTGGGATATCGAACGTCACCTGCGCGGTGCCATCGGCACCAACCTTCACGACGCCCGAGTAGCGCGCCAACGGCTCCTGCGTCGGACGATTTCCTTCGGCGGAAGCTCCCGCGTCGCCACCGGAACGAATGCTGCCGCGCACCCCCTGCATACCGTCGATCAACAAGCCGTAGAGATCGCGGATCTCGGTCGAGAGCTGCTTTTGGCCGAAGAAGAACGCCGACGCGTCGGGCGCCTGATAGCGCGTCAGAGAGAGAATACCGATGTCGACCGCAGCAACCGTGATCAGGGCCTCTTCGCCGGGGCTCAAGCCCCCGATGCGAACCGGAATCGAAAGCGGCCTGCGCGGCTCCATCTTTTCGGGAGTACCGAGATCGACGCTGAGGCTCCGCGCCTGCTTGTCGATGTTGAACCACGACAATCCGAGCGCCCTGCCCGGCATGCGTTTCGCCTGCTGGTCGAGCGGACGATGTACGAAGGCGACGGCATAGGCGCCTGCGCCCCAATCCTTTTTCACCGTCAGCGTCACTTCGTTATCGCCCGGCTTGATATCGGCCATGCGGATCTCGTGCACCTTGTCGCTGACAATGGCGACATTCGCCTTGCCCGCGAAGCGCGAGGCGATACGCAGCTTCATCTCGTCGCCGTCTTTGTAATCCGCCTTGTCGAGCGTCACTTCCAGCAGGTCCGGCGTGTCCGCCGTGGCGTCACCCGACCAGCCCACATCGAAGCGAATGCTGGTCGGCGCAAAGCTGCCGTCATCGCTCGAAATGTCGAGGCGATGCGCGCCCCAGCCGACGGCCGCGGAAATCCGCGCCATGTCGCTGGCCGTCACATCCACGCGGCCGTCGGCGATGCGGCGCGACGACTTCACGCGCTCAAAACCCCAGCGTCCCTCGGAATTGTACCATTGGTATTCGTTGCTGATGCGCGCCAGCGACCATTGCAACCCCTTCACGGGAACGCGCCTGCCATCCACCGAAACGACGGCGACATCGAAGCTCGCAATCGAGCCTTCCGCCAGGTCGGTGAAATTCTTGCGGATCGCGATGAGCCCTTTTGCAGGCCGAATGGGCAGGGTCACGACACGCTCGACGGCGCGGCCACCCGGTTCCCCTGCGCGCAGGACGATCTTGGCTTCAACGGGACGAGGCGCGCTCACCTCGGGAATGGGAACCGTAACGGTCGCGCGGCCCTGCGCGTCGGT
>JAQGKN010000491.1 GCA_028290085.1 Hyphomicrobiales bacterium | reverse complement strand
CCTGCAAATGCGCGGCGTTGCATTGGCAATCTTCTTCGTGCCCTCGACCATAGCAACCGCGCTCAGCCGAGTCGGCGGCTCGGTTTTGCAGCGCTATCACCCGGGCGTGCTTGTAGCGGCGGGACTGCTCGCCATGGCAGTCGGTCTCGCGCTCCTGGCTTTTGCGGGCGCATCGATTCTCGTCCTGATCACCGGATCCGTGGCGTTCGGGCTTGGGTCGAGCGTGCTCTATCCCGTCGTTTCCGCCTGGATCAGCCAGGGCGTCGAGCCGGCGCGGCGGGCAGGGCCGCAAGCAGTCATCACGACGATCTTCTACGCGGGCCTCTATGGAATGCCGTTCCCGCTGTCCTTCGTGGTCGCAGCAGGCGGATACCGCGTGACGGAAGTCCTCCTCGCCGCGATCGGCTTTTTGCTGGCGGGCCTGCTCGCGGCAAGTCACGTCATGCGAAAAGCGGGCTAGTTGTCGCGCAGCGGGTCGCCGTCTTCCTTCCAGCGCTTGACCATATGGGCGTCGATATCGAACAGGTCGAGCAGGCGCCCGACTGTGTGGTCGATGATGTCGTCCAGCGTCTGCGGGCGATTGTAGAAGGCGGGCATGATCGGCGCGATCACGGCGCCCATTTCCGACAGCGAGGTCATGGTGCGCAGATGGCCCGTGTGCAGCGGCGTCTCGCGCACGGCGAGCACGAGGCGGCGGCGATCCTTCAGCACGACGTCGGCGGCGCGGCTCATCAGCGAACCCGTCACGCCCGTTGCAATTTCGCTCATCGTCCGCACGGAGCAGGGTACGATCACCATGCCGAGCGTCTTGAACGAGCCCGAGGAGATGTTGGCTCCGATGTCGCTCATCGGGTGATATTCGGTCGCGAGATCGCGCAGGTCCTTCGGCTTCCAGTCGGTCTCGTAGACGAGTGTCATCTCTGCCGCCTTGCTGACGATGAGATGCGTCTCGATCTCGAGCTTGCGCAGGGTTTGCAGCATACGAAGGCCAAAGACGATGCCGGAAGCGCCGCTGATGCCGACGATGAGGCGCTTGGGAATGGCGGCTTTCGCCCCGGTCTCTGTCACGCGTGTTCCCCTCTGGATGCGGCAAGCGTTGCAGCGACGGCTTCGAGGAGCGTCGCGACAGCCGGGCCGTCGAATGTGGTGCCGAGCAGACTGCGGTAAGCTTCGACATTGTCGGCGCAAGCCTTCGCCGGGCCGGAGCCAGCCTTACCGGTGCTGTCCGACGGGAAGCTTACGAAGAGCATCTCCTGTTGGATCCGTTCAGCTTCGAGTTCCGCGGCTTTCGCAGACTTGCGCAGGGCCTCTACGGCGGGGCCCTCGAATGGGGCGGGCGGCTCCTTGAGAGCACGCCGTGCGGCGCGCAAGGAAACCACGACATCGCGCCGCCAGGGCTCGATCATTTCGACGACATCGCCGACGTCGGCGGCCGACAGCGCACGCCCCTGCGATCCCAGAAAAAGAGAGAAAAGCAGCACGTTTACATCGACGCCCGAACTGTCCTGCAGCGTGAGGCAGGCGGGCGGCACGCCCTTGCGGCCATAGACCGCCAGCGAGAAAGTCCAGAACGGGGACGGGGCGCCCTTGTAGAGATCGATCTGAGTCATCGGCGCCTCCCAAAGGTGGAATGGCCGGATAACACGGGGACCAGACCGGGGCAAATGCATCACGTTGAATGCGCTGGTTACCCTACGACTAAAGATCGGTTCTCAGCCCTCGCGTTTTGTCAGACGATAGTCTTATCTATCGCCGACGAAGGGCCGAGACGGCCTGAACGTAATATGTTCTGGGAGGTCACGTATGAATCGCAGGTCCCTGATGGTGGCCAGCGCCGCCGTTGCGCTTATGGCAGGTTGGGCGCAGCCGAGCTGGGCAGCCGCAGATTTCACCAACAAGACCATCACCATGGTCATTCCTTTCGGCGTCGGCGGCGGCTCTGATGTGTGGGGCCGCTTCAATGCGGCGCTGCTGCAGAAATATCTTCCCGGCAAGCCCGCCGTGGTGGTGAAGAACCAGCCCGGCGGCGGCTCTGTTTCCGGCAGCAACATTTTCGCAGTTCAGGCGAAGCCCGATGGCCTCACGGTGCTTGGTACGTCGGGATCCACGCAGTTCCCCTATCTGCTGGGCGAGCCGCGCGTGAAATACGACTACAAGGACTGGAAGCTGGTGTTGGCGGCGCCGACCGGCGGCGTGGCCTATCTCAGCTCGAAGCTGGGTGTGAAGTCGCTGAAGGATCTCGGCAAGCTGAAGGGCACGCAGTTGCACTACGCGAGCCAGGGCCTGACCTCTCTCGACATGGTGCCCCTGCTTGGCTTCCGTCTGCTCGGCCTCGACGTGCAGCATGTCGTCGGCTTCCCGGGTCGCGGCGAAGGACGTATCGCCTTCGAGCGCGGCGAGATGGATATCGATTACCAGACCACCTCTGCCTACCTGCGCAGTGCCATGCCGCTGGTGAAGAGCGGCGATGCTGTGCCGCTGTTCAGCTGGGGCGTGCTCGACGAGCACGGCAATCTCGCGCGCGATCCGAACTTCCCGGATCTGCCGCACTTCGAGGAAGCCTATGAGATCGCGATGGGCAAGAAGCCCTCGGGCATCGAATGGGAAGCGTTTCGCGCGTTCCTCGTCGCCGGCTTCCCGGGCCAGAAGCTGCTGGTGCTGCCCAAGGGCACGCCGGATGACATCGTCGAAGCCTATCGCAACGCCGTGCGCCAGATGGTCAAGGATCCCGAATACATCGAGAAGCGCGACGATCTGATCGGCGAATACGAAGAGCTGACAGACAAGCCCGGCGAACAGCTGTTCAAGGCGGCGACGACCATCTCCCCTGAAGCCCGCGAATGGGTTCGCAACTTCCTGATCAAGGACTACGGCGTCAGCTTCGAGAAGTAACCGTAGGCTTCCTGACGGAGAGCCAGACAAGGAAGCAATCCAGAAGCTGCGAGCCGCTCTGGATTGCTTTTTTTTGCGTTTGCGACGAGGCAAGTAGTCTTCGCTATTTCGCGCTCGTCATTGCGAGGAGCGAAGCGACGCGGCAATCCAGAAGCCGCAGGATCGCTCTGAATCGCTTCGCTTCGCTCGCAAAGACGGCAACCGGCATTGCCGCCCTACACCCTCACTTCAGCGCGGCACGCGCGCGCTCGACGTCGGCTTCCGGGGTCGCATAGATTTCTTCGACCATTTTCTGCACGTCCTCGCCCGAAACCGGGTCGATGCCGAGCTTCATCTTGTCGGCCTCGGCCAGGAACTCCGGATCCTTCATCGTCTCGTCGAATGCCTTGCGGAAGGCAGCGACGCGATCGGCGGGGACGCCCGGCGGCAGGACGTAGGGACGGCCGAATTCTGCCTGGTTGAAGATGACGGCCAGCGTCCTGCGGTCGGCCTCGTTCTTCACGTATTTCCAGATCGTGGGCACGCCCATCTTGTTGAGCGTCGGGTCACCGGCGGGCGAGGAAATCTGCACGAGGATGCGGACCTTCTTCGTATCCAGCCATTCCTGGTAATTGCTGATGAAGCTCGACCACTGGATGCCGCACATGCCGGCCGTCTCGCCGCGCTCCATTGCAAGAGCCGCCTCGCGTGAACCCGGATATCCCGTGATCATCTTGAACTTGGAGTGCAACACATTGTTGAGCACGGTCGGATACTGGCGGATGGACGACGTCACACCCGACGTGCCGATGATCTGCTCCTTGGTGAACACGTCATCGAAAGTCTGGATGTCGGACGTGTGTCAGGCGATGCAGATGCTCGTCTCGCGATTGGCGCTGCCGATGTAGATCAGCTTGCGCGGATCGAACAAGGTCGCCGCCTTGTCGCCGATCAGCGGCTCCATGACAGCGCCCATGAAGATCGCGCCGAAGGCCGTGCCGTCCTTGGCACCCTTGTTGTAGAGGAGGTTGGTCGCCGTCAGGCTGCCCGCGCCGTCCAGATTGCGCGCCACGATATGCGGGCTCGAGGGAAGATGCCTGCCGATGTGTCGCGACAGCAGGGTGCCGTAAATACCGTAACCGCCGCCCGGCGCGGAGCCGATCAGGAAGTCCACATTCTTGCCGGCGTAGAACTTCTCGACATCGCTCTGTGCCTGCGCGCCGCTCGCCATCAGCACTGCACCGAGTGCCAGCGCAGCCTTGCTCCATCGCATTTTCTGCGTGTTCATTCCGTCATCCTCCCGGGCCTCAATGGCCGCTGTTTATTCGCGCGCGTCAGTGCACGTCGCGGTAGTTGTCCCAGCTCTGGCAGATCTCGGCGGCACTCGTCACCGGGCTCGTCCAGGAGCGAAGAAAGTC
>JAQGKN010000461.1 GCA_028290085.1 Hyphomicrobiales bacterium | reverse complement strand
ATCCGGCGCCAGGATCTGCGTTCCTCGCGCGTGCACGAAAGCCGTAGCGCCGCCGCGCCCCGGGAGAACCGCCAGCACGACGCCCGCGATCACGCTGAGCGCAACAAACAGGCCAGGAACAGACGGGACATCGGCCATCGCTCCGGTTAAAGCTGAGGGGTGGGTCCCCAGTTTGCCCTATGGCCATCATGTCCGTATCCGTTGTTCAGCCTGTGGCACTCACGTTTCCTGCAGCCGTCATGCAACGCTTCTGGAGCCGGGGTGGTCAATCGGACTTCTCCAACGCGCAAGCGCGAGATTCGCGCCACCCACGCGAACTTCCGAAGAACGAACGAAGCTTCCCTGCCACGCTGGCGCTGCTCCTGGCCCTGGGTGCCTTTGCTCCGTCAACGAGCTTCGCCGAAGATATCGACGTGATTCAGGGACGTCGCTTTGCCGAAGCCAATTGTTCCAAATGTCACCAGGTCGGCCGGTTTGGAGAGAGCCCCCTGTCCCTGGCTCCCCCCTTCCGAACCCTACACGAGCGCTATCCCGTTGAAGATCTGGACGAGGCCCTCGCAGAAGGGATCATGACCGGTCATCCCACGATGCCTGAGTTCCGGCTCGACCCCGATCAGGTCAAGAACCTGATCGCCTATCTGAAAACGCTTGAACGTCCGCCCGCCCAGCACGGCGGCTGATCGACGCGGCCCGACGTCAGGTGGCCAGCCCGCGCTTCATGATCTGATTGATCAGGAACGCGATGCCCGCGGGCCTGATTGGCTTGACGAGTGTGTCGTCGAACCCGTCTTTCGTGACGGCCTCTGCCATTTCGACATCGCAGTTTGCCGACACAGCGATCACGCAGACGCGCCCCTTGTGTCCGGGCATCTGCCGGATGAGCCGGGTCGCTTCGCGACCGTCCATCTCCGGCATCTGGATATCCATGAGCACGAGATCGAAATCGTCTTTCCGCACCTGCTCGACGGCTTCGACGCCGTTGGAGACGGCAACCACGTGATGCCCCATTTTCCGGAGCATTCCTTCCAGAAGCATACGGCTCGAAGCCACATCCTCTGCAATGAGGACCCGCAGCAAGAGCACTGGTTCATCGGCGGCGATCAACGGAACCGCGAGGAATCGGTCACCCGCGGCAGCGGCAGGTCGACCGTGAAGGTCGATCCGGCCCCCACCACGCTGTGGAGATGAATCGTGCCACCCATTGCCTGAATGATTTTCTTGCTGATCGTCAGGCCGAGCCCCGTTCCCCTGCGCTTAGCGCCCAATGCACCGCCACGCTCGAACGGCTGGAAAATGCGCGCTTGATCATGAGCGGCAATACCCGGCCCGGTGTCTGACACAACCAGGCGCAGCAACCCGGGTTTTCCCGGGACATCGTGATATCCGACCCGCAAAATCACCGAGCCCGCATCTGTATATTTGAGACCGTTGCTCAGCAGATTGAGCAGAACCTGCGTGATCCGACCGCAATCGCCCAGAAGCACGTCAGGCACGGCGTCGTCGACCGTGTAATGGAGCGCGGCATCCCCGACGTTCTGCAGCGAACACGCCATCGCGACGCAATTACTGGCAAGCTGCCGCACGTCGAAGGGAGCGGACTCGATCTTGAATTGCCGCGCATCGTAATAAGAAAAATCGAGAATGTCGTTGATATGCAAGAGCAACTGGTGTGCGGATAGCGACACGAGCGATGCTAGCTTCTGCGAATCCAGCGAAAGCCCCATATCCAGCAACTGATGCGTGCCCACGATGATCGAGTTCATGGGTGTGCGCAATTCGTGGCTGACGTTCGCGGCGAAGCGGGTCTTCACCTCGACCGCGCGCATTGCCTGAAGTTGCGCCGCATCCAGTTGTGAGACGAGCCGAACCACGAGAGTTGTCGCCGCGATGAGGATGAGAATCATCGCGCCGCCCTCGATGAGAAACTTTCCTTTGTGGTCCTTCCACTCACGCAGGAACAAATCTTCGTTTACAGACACCGCAATAATGAGCGGAAAGATTGCGTCCCGCTCCAAAGCGACTATCGACGAAAGACTGTCGTTGGGCGCGCCCCACCCGTTCTGCTGGAACGCGTGGGCGGCCCGCCTGTCACCGAGAACGGTATTGAATGCGGTTGTATCAGCCACCGATGCGCCCATCACCGAGGCTTTCACCGGATGGTGCGACAGGATCACCCCATCGTCGCGAAATAGCTCGACCTTGCTCAGTGCCGTTTGGAGCGAACGGTAGAAATTCGAAAAAAAGTCCGCCCTGATCCCGGTCACAAAGAGTCCGAGCATCTCCCCACGAGGCCCTATGATCTTGCGCGAGAGGTGCAGGGTCCATTCGCCGGTCGCCCGGCTCTTTAAGGGCGCGCTGATGAAGGCGCCGAGTTCCGGGTCCTTGATATGGGCGTGGAAGTATTCGCTTTCGGACAAATTGGTGGACGGCGTGAGAAAGTCCGCCGTGGACGCAACGACGGTTCCGTCGTTCGAGACCACTGTCAGCGTCGCGATCTGGGGCACGCCCTTGGCCGCATCCATGAGCTTCTGGAACGTCTGCTGTGAGCCGAAAACGGTACGCAAGTCGTCCTGATTCTCGATGCGAAACTCACCCACGCCATCGATTATGCCGCGCATGACGACATCTGTCGCCGTGAAGCTCTGTTCGGCGTGCGCGGTGAGCATTCGTGTCACCGAGGTGAGCCTGCTCTCCCAGTCATGGATAGCAGCTTCGCGGCTCGACCAGATTGCGAGCACCGTTCCTAAAGCGACCAGTACCGAGAGGAGGCTGCCGCCGAGCAAAAACCACGTCTTCCGATTGAGACAAAAGAAACGAACAGCCAATTTCATGAAAAACGTCCGCGATCATAAATGGATGTTCAGATTGTACGCGCGGTTTTGTTTCATAAGTTGTTGCAGATGGGCAGTATAAGAGATGGGGCTGATGGCGTATGACTAGGTTCACTTTCTGCCCGTCTCAACGGTGCTGGTCACATCCGGTGCAGGAGTTGGTTTGTAATGTCGATGTCTTCGCTTGCGTCGAAACCAAAGGCTCAGCCATCTGGCGAGGACTTGCGCGCGATTGACCTGCACTATCTAGCAGAAGTCTGTGAGACAGTCGGCAACGATGCCATGCATGGTCTGATTCAGTCCTTCCTGCACGACTGCAGGGCCTCGACCGAACGGATCTCGTCGTCGCTGGGCCGCGGCGAGTTCGCGTCTCTGTCAAAGGAAGCGCATGGCCTGGCCGGCATGCTGGCGCAATTTGGCTGCCCAAGCGCGGCCCACGCGTTCAACACGGCCTCGTGCTGTGGTCCCGATCAGATTCAGCTCCCGCTGATCCATGCGCTTGAAACATTGTAACGGACCTGTCAGGCGCTGCTCCACGCCTTCGACACAATGAAATCGGCCGCACGCGAATACCGGCCCCTCGCAGGCTAGGACTGCGAAGGGCAGCCCGCCCCCCGTTTCGACGCCTCTGGCGCGGCCGGAGCGCAGCAGCGCAGGGTCATGAAATAACCAAGGTCGAGCTTGCGGCGGAAATGTCACGCTTCCACTTACATTGCCGCTAAGTCCAAGATTTGTATCGTAAATTGTTTCTATTTCAGATCTAAAGGCAGTCACGAAAGCTTGATCTTTACCGCCGGTGGACCCCACGCCTTTTCTGAAACCGAAGCGCTGGAAAAATATCAGATGACTTTTCAGAGTGTCAGCACCGGCCCGGCGCGTGTCGTCGTTATCGAGGACTCCGAGCCCGTTCGTCAGATGATCTCGCTCTATCTGTCGAACAACGGCATGAAGGTTTTCGAGGCGGGCTCGCTTGCAGCAGGCCGGCGGGCCGTCAATCTTCTGAAGCCGCAGGTCGTTCTTCTGGATCTCGGGCTCGAAGACGGCGACGGGATCGACCTGCTGCCAGAAATCGTCAATCTGAGAATTCCGTGCATGGTGATTTCAGCGCGCAATGAAGCGGCCGATCGCATCCTCGCCCTC
>JAQGKN010000458.1 GCA_028290085.1 Hyphomicrobiales bacterium | reverse complement strand
CACTTTTACGTCCGGATTGCGCAGAATGCCGAGGCCTGATCCGCCGACGGCGTCGAAGTCGGGCGCGTTGATGGAGCCGATCTCTTCGAGTTTGTATTCGCGCAGGCCGAGGAACGTAAAATTATCTGCGGCGAGCCAGTCAATGAATTGCACGGCCTCGGCGAGTTCGTCAGCAGGCAGATTGGGCGGCGTGTTGCGATATGTGCTGGCCGCGCGTGCCACCTGGTCACGCATGGCTGGCCAGTCGCTATAGGCGAGGCGCACGCCCTCGTAGACCTTGCCCAGTTCTTCGAAGAGGCGCGCCTTGCAGGCGTCGTCTCTGAGCCGCGTCACGTGGATATGGATGAGGCTTTCGCGGGTTGTGCCAGGGCCCGGCTCGTTGCCGAGCGACAGCATGGCGCCGTCTGGGCCGCGTGTCAGGTCGAGAATGGGATGGGCGACGAGCCGCAGTTCGCATCCCTGATGATCGAGCTCGGCGAGTGTCGAATCGAGCAGAAAAGGCATGTCGTCATTGACGACCTCGATGAGGGTAATGCCTGCCAGATCGGCGGCTTCCGGATCTGAGATGCGCAGGCTCGGCTGTCCGGGCGGTCTCGGTTCGGCGAGGTGTTGCCAGGCGGCAGCCGCCAGTGTGGCCAGCGCATGCGGGGTGTAATGGGCGAGGTCCTCGCGCGCGCTCTGGCCGAAAAGCGCGGAGGCAAACCCCGCCGGAGTTTCGCCCGTCTTCGTGCTGCCGGTCATCCGCGCCTCCCTATGGGTGATCATTGCACATGAGGCACGCCACCCGTGACGCAGATGTGACCTGCATGCGCGGCGGATTGCAACAGCTTGCTTGAGCCTTGCGCGGCTCAGTTCTGCGCGGCGAGCTGAGCCGCCTGATGCTCGGTGATCAGGGGATCGATGATCTCGTCCAGGGCATCGCCCGTAATCACCTTGTCGAGCTTGTAGAGCGTCAGGTTGATGCGGTGATCGGTGACCCGCCCCTGCGGAAAGTTGTAGGTGCGGATGCGCTCGGAGCGGTCTCCCGAGCCGACCTGGCTCTTGCGATCGGCGGCGCGTTCGGAATCGAGCTTCTGGCGCTCCTCGTCATAAATGCGGGCGCGCAGCAGCGACATCGCGCGGGCGCGGTTCTTGTGCTGCGAGCGCTCGTCCTGCACGAAGACGATGGTGCCGGTTGGGATATGGGTGATGCGGATCGCCGATTCCGTCTTGTTGACGTGCTGGCCGCCCGCGCCCTGCGCGCGCATCGTATCGATCTTCAGGTCGGCCTCATTGATATCGACATCGACATCCTCGGCCTCGGGCAGCACGGCGACGGTTGCGGCGGAGGTGTGGATGCGCCCCTGCGTTTCAGTGTCGGGCACGCGCTGCACGCGGTGGACGCCCGATTCGAATTTCAGCTTGGCGAAAACGCCCCGGCCGATGACGGAGGCGATGATTTCCTTGTAGCCGCCCGCGGTGCCTTCGCTGGCCGAAACCATTTCCATCTTCCAGCCATGCAGGTCGGCGTAGCGCTGGTACATGCGAAAGAGGTCGCCGACGAAGAGTGCGGCCTCGTCGCCGCCCGTGCCTGCGCGCAGTTCGAGAATGGCGCCGCGTTTGTCGGCGACGTCGCGGGGCAGGAGGGCCACGCGGATCTTTTGTTCGAGGTCGGCGAGGCGCTGCTGCGACTCCGCGCGCTCCTCTTCGGCCAGCGCTCTCATCTCCGCATCCGTCGCGGGGTCGGCGAGAAGTTCCTCCGTCTCAGCGAGATCCCGGCTACCGCTGCGCCAGGCGCGGATTGCGTTGGCGACAGGATCGAGCTCGGACAATTCACGCGACAGCGCCACGAATTCGCCGCCCATCACGCCGGAGGCGAGACGCGCGGAGATTTCGTCATGGCGGCGCGAGATGAGGTCGAGCTTGTCTTGCGGGAGCATGGTCGTCCTGGGTTGAGGGCTCTCTCGGGGGCGTCATTGCGAGGACCGAAGCGACGCGGCAACCCAGGAGTCGCGGGATCGCACTGGATTGCTTCGCTTCGCTCGCAATGACGGCGTTGTGCCGAACGCGAAGGCGCAGGAAGCGTCTCTACAAGGGCACGCCCTTGGCCTCGGCGAAGGCGCGCAACTCCTCGCGGATCGAGGCGGCACCGCTTTTCTTTTCGATCAGCGCATTCACATGTGCCGTGATCTCGCTGGCATCGAGCGACAGCAGCATGGCTTTCACCGGGCCGATTGAGGCAGCCGACATCGAGAGGCCGCGATAGCCGATGCCGATGAGCGCCATGGCTTCCAGCGGGCGTCCGCCGATTTCTCCGCAGAGTGTGACGGGCGTGCCAGTGATGGCGGCCTTGTCGGTGATCGACTTCAGCGCGCGCAGCACGGGCGGCGAGAGCGGGTCGAAGCGGTCGGACACACGGCGGTTGTCGCGGTCGGCGGCGAAAATATATTGCACGAGATCGTTCGAGCCGACCGAAACGAAGTCGACGCGCTCCAACATTTCCTCGAGCTGCCAGAGCACCGAGGGCACTTCCACCATGATGCCGAGCTTCAGCTCGCGCGGCAGCTCGTAGTCGTGGCGGCGCAGATGGGTCAGCTCGCGCTCGACGATGATTTTTGCCGCGTCGAACTCGGCGCAGGTCGCAACCATCGGGAACATGATGCGCAAATCGCGACCCGCGCCCGCGCGCAGCATGGCACGCAATTGCGAGCGCAAAAGGCCGGGACGGTCGAGGCCGATGCGGATCGCGCGCCAGCCGAGCGCCTGGTTGTCATCCTCGAAGGCCGCCATATAAGGGAGGATCTTGTCGCCGCCGATGTCGAGCGTGCGGAAGGTGACGGGCCGGTCCGGCACCGCATCCATCACTGTCTTGTAGAGCGCCAGCTGTTCCTGCATGCGCGGGAATTGCGGGGCGATCATGAATTGCAGTTCGGTGCGAAAGAGCCCGATGGACGCGGCGTTGGTTTCCGCTACATGCGGCAAGTCGACGAGCAGGCCCGCATTCATGTGCAGGGCAATCTCGACGCCGTCGCGCGTGACGGAGGGAACGTCGCGCAGCTTGTGATATTGCTCCTGGCGCCTCGCGCGCAGGCGCGCCTTCTCGCCATAGGCAGCCTCGACGTCGGGCTGAGGGCGCAGCTGCACCTCGCCGCTGGTGCCATCCACGATGATGGCATCGTTAGGCTCGACGAGATCCACGATATTGGCGACGTCGCCGACCATGGGAATGCCGAGCGCGCGAGCGACGATGGCGACGTGGCTCGAGGGGCCGCCGTCTTCCAGCACGAGGCCGCGCAGCTTCTTGCGGTCGTAGTCGAGCAAAGCCGCCGGGCCCATGGTGCGGGCGACCAGGATGGCATTGTCGGGCATGTCCTCGTTGGCGACGACGAAGCTCTCGCCGGTCAGGGCATGCAGCAGGCGATTGGCGAGATCGTCGAGATCGTGCAGGCGCTCGCGCAAATAGGGGTCGGTGCGCCGCTGCAGCTTGGCGCGCGCGTCGTTCTGCACGCGCTCGACTGCGGCCTCCGCCGTGAGGCCGGACATGACGGCCTCGCGCAGGCGCCGCAGCCAGCCGCGATCGTGGGCGAACATGCGGAATGTTTCGAGCACCTCCAGATGCTCGCCGGGGCCCGCCTGGTCGCCGCGGTCGATCAAGGCGTCGATGGTGTGGCGCACGGCCTCGATGGCGACATCGAGCCGGCCCTGTTCCTTGGCGGGGTCCTCGGAAATCAGATGCTTGATGATGACGCGCGGCTCATGGAGCACGACGTGTCCGAGGCCGACGCCGTCGGCAATGGCCGAGCCTTTGAGCGCGATGGCACGGCGGAGCGCGATATTGTTGCCGGGCCGGACAATCGACTGCAACTCGCCCGATGCGATCATCTCGGCGAGCAGCATGGCAGTCGTCTGGAGGGCCTCGACCTCTTCTTCCGAATAGGTTCGGCGCGCCTTGTTCTGGACGACGAGCACGCCCAGCGTGTTGCCGCCACGCAGGATCGGCACACCCAGGAAGGAGTGGTAAATTTCTTCGCCCGTCTCCGGCTTGTAGGAAAACGCGGGGTGGGCCTGTGCGTCCGAGAGAGCAAGCGATTCGGCACTTTCGGCGATCAGGCCGACGAGGCCTTCGCCCGAGCGCATCGTGGTGAGATGGACCGCTTCGCGGTTCAGGCCTTCTGTGGCGAAGAGTTCGAGGCGGCCGTCATCACGCAACACGTAGACAGAGCAGACCTCGGCGACCATGTTGGAGGCGATATGAACGACGATCTTGTCGAGACGCGCCTGCGCATTGACCGGCTCCGCCATGGCTTCGCGGATCCGGCGTAACAGCAGACGCGGTCCGCCGAGAGCGCCACGCATAGGTTCATCCTGTCCGGCCCGTCGGCCTCAGAGCGCATCTTGCCGTCCCGGCGACGCAGCCGCTCGGTCCAGCCCTTTAGCTCCTATACGAATGCAAGCCCGGGACCGCAAGCGGCAGGGTTGCCTGACCAAGCGTCAGACACCGGATTTGGGTCATTCCCGAAGGGTTGAAACCCCCGAGGCGGACTCAGGCCTTATCCAACCCGTAGAGGGTGTGGAGCGTACGGACGGCGAGTTCCGTGTATTCCGCATCGATCAGTACCGAGAACTTGATCTCGCTGGTGGTGATGGCGCGGATGTTGATGCCCTTATCGGACAGAGCCTTGAAGGCGCGGGCGGCAACGCCGGCGTGCGAGCGCATGCCGATGCCGATGGCCGACACCTTGACCACATCGGTTGCGCCATGAATGCCGGCGTAGCCTATGCCTTCCTTGGCGCTTTCCAGTATCTTGCGGGCCCGGTCGTAATCGGCGGTGGGCACCGTGAAGGTCAGGTCCGTGGTCTTGGCGTCGTCGGACACGACCTGGATGATCATGTCGACGTTGATGTTGGCTTCCGCCAAGGGCACGAAGATCGCGGCGGCGACGCCGGGCTTGTCAGCCACGTCGCGCAGGGTGATCTGGGCCTCGTCCTTGGAATAAGCGATGCCGGTGACAACCTGCTGTTCCACGATATCCTCCTCGTCGCAAATGAGCGTGCCTGGCTTCGGGTCGGCCGGATCGTCGAAGGACGAACGCACGAAGGTCTTGATCTTATGCACCATGGCGACTTCAACCGAGCGCACCTGGAGCACCTTGGCGCCCAGCGAGGCCATTTCGAGCATTTCCTCGAAGGCCACGCGGTCGAGCCGCCGGGCCTTGGGCACGATGCGCGGGTCGGTCGTGTAGACGCCGTCCACATCCGTATAGATGTCGCAGCGGTCGGCGTGGATGGCGGCGGCAATGGCCACCGCGCTCGTGTCGGAGCCGCCCCGGCCCAATGTCGTCAGGCGGCCGGATTCGGCGTGAATGCCCTGGAAGCCCGCAATGACAGCCACTTCGCGGCGTTTGAAGCCTTCGATCAGGCCTTCGCCGTCAATGCTCTCGATTCGGGCCGAGCCATGTGCGTCGGAGGTGCGGATCGGGATCTGCCAGCCCTGCCAGGAGCGGGCGGGCATGCCCATTTCCTGCAGCACGATGGCCAGAAGGCCGGAGGTGACCTGTTCCCCCGAGGCGACCACAGCATCATATTCGCGCGAGTCGTAGAAGGCTGAGCCTTCCTTGCACCAGCCGACCAGCTCGTTGGTCTTGCCCGACATGGCGGAGACGACGACAGCGACGTCCTGGCCGGCGGCGACCTCACGCTGCACGTGGCGCGCAACATTCCTGATGCGCTCGATATTGGCGACGGACGTGCCGCCGAATTTCATCACCAGACGGGCCATGGAAACCGAAAGTCGTTTTGACAAATGGGACGCGGCCAGCAGGATTTCGCGACATGGTGCCGCTCGCCCCCGGGCCGCAGGGCGCGTATAGATGACGGCGGTCATTCCCGGTGTCAATCCGGGAGAACTTCAGGAGAGCGGCGAATGGTCGTGGGTTCGGGTCGCGCGCGGTCGACGGTGGATGAGGCCGATGTGGCGCGTTTCGAAGCGCTGGGCGAGGATTGGTGGGCGCCGCGCGGTTCCATGCGCGCCCTGCACAAGCTGAATCCCGTGCGCATCGCCTATCTGCGCGACCAGATGGCCGACCATTTCCTGGCGTCTGACGGAAGCGTGCGCGACGTCTTGAAGGCACGCCCGCTGGAGGGCCTTGCAATCCTCGATATCGGCTGCGGCGGGGGCATTCTGTGCGAGCCCATGTCGCGGCTGGGCGCGAACGTGACCGGCATCGACCCGGCGCCGGGCAATGTGCGCATCGCAGCCAAACATGCGGAAGAGGGCGGCGTGAGCGTCGGCTACAAGGCGATCACGGTCGAGGACCTCGCCGCGACGGGCGCGCTATTCGACGTGGTGCTCTGCATGGAAGTGGTGGAGCACGTCACCGACATGCCGGCCTTCGTAAAGACCGCATGTTCCATGGTGGGCCCGGGCGGCCTGTTCTTCGCCGCAACCCTCAACCGCACGCTGAAGAGCTTCGCGCTGGCCATCGTGGGCGCCGAATATGTG
>JAQGKN010000455.1 GCA_028290085.1 Hyphomicrobiales bacterium | reverse complement strand
CAACCTGAGGAAATCGCGACGGTCGCGCTGTTTCTTGCTTCAGACGATTCGAGCTTCGTGAACGGGGTGGAGTTGTTCGTCGACGGCGGCATGACGGCCATCTAACGTCTGCACACCTCGGTTAGTGGCTGACCTTCCGGCTGCCCGCAAAGCGATTTACCGTGGGACGTTTCCGGAAGATCGCCACAGAACGGAACTTGATATCCCGCGCCGTCGACACGGATCGGAGAAAACATTATGAGCTACGCAATTGTAGGATTCGGAAAGATAAGTGAGGCCCTCGCCCACGCCTTCGCCCGTAAAAACATCGATGTGATCGTCGCGAGCCGCCGGCCGGCCGAAGCGTTGGCGCCGCAGGCTCGGGCGATTGGACCCACGATCGTCGTCAAGTCGCTGCGGGATGCACTCGAGGCCGACACAGTCATCTTGGCGATCCCGTTCGGGGAACATCGCGAGGTTGCGAAGGCCCTGTCAAGCTGGAAAGGTAAGACGATCGTCGACGCGACGAACGCGTTTGGAGTTTTACCTGAGGAACTGGACGCTCTCCTGTCCTCCGCCTTCGTTGCGAAGTCCTTCACCGGCGCTAAGGTGTGAAAGGTTTTAACCACCTGGTTGCGGCCATCCTGGCGACCGATCCGATCGTCGAGGGGGGCCATCGGGTCGTCTTTCTGTCGAGCGACGACGAGGACGCCATCGCTCCCGTGGCGGATTTGGCCAAAGAACTTGGGTTCGCACCCGTCAAGCTGGGAAAGCTCAACGAGGGTGGCGCGCTGGTGCACGCACGCGGCCGCACTTGGGGCCCGCTCATCTTCCAGGATTTGTTTAAGAAAGAGCAGTAATCGATCTACGACCGTGTGATCGACGCCGAGAACTGGTCGCGCGCTGACGTCTTCGAGCAGCGCGCGACCGGATATTTGAAGGCCACAAGTCGCGAAGGCCGGGATGGGCCTTACGGCTTATGACGCCGCTCGAAGAGCGGAGAGACGCCGGACAGAGCGGCAGATCTGCGGGTCGCCCAGAATCTATCGACCACTATCGATGGCCTAGAATTCGGTCGAGTGTCCTCTGCTTCACGGTACGCCCCCTCACTCCCACTCGATTGTTCCAGGCGGCTTGCTGGTCACGTCGTAGACTACGCGGTTGATGCCCCGCACCTCGTTGATGATGCGGGTTGCGGCGCGGCCGAGGAAATTCATGTCGTAGGGGAAGAAATCCGCCGTCATTCCATCGACCGAAGTCACGGCGCGGAGCGCGCAGACGTGGTCGTAGGTGCGGCCGTCGCCCATGACGCCCACGGTGCGGACCGGCAGCAGCACGGCGAATGCCTGCCAGATCTGATCGTAAAGGCCCGCCTTGCGGATCTCGTCCAGATAGACGGCATCGGCCTTGCGCAGGATCTCCAGCTTCTCATGTGTAATCGCGCCGGGGATGCGGATGGCGAGGCCCGGGCCCGGGAAGGGATGGCGGCCGACGAAGGCTTCCGGCAGGCCGAGTTCGCGTCCCAGCACGCGCACTTCGTCCTTGAACAATTCGCGCAGCGGCTCGACCAACTTCATCTTCATGCGCGCGGGTAGACCGCCGACATTGTGATGCGACTTGATGGTCACCGAGGGTCCGCCGGTGAAGGAGACGCTCTCGATCACGTCCGGGTAGAGCGTGCCTTGGGCCAGAAATTCCGGAGCGCCCTTGCCGTCGGAGGCAATCTTCTTGGCCTCGGCGTCGAAGACGTCGATGAACAGGCGGCCGATGGTTTTTCGCTTCAGCTCGGGATCGCTGACGCCGTCGAGCTCCCTCAGGAACATTTCTTCGGCGTCCACATGGACGAGCGGGATGTTGTAGGTGTCGCGGAACAGCTTCACCACCTCCTGCGCCTCACCCATGCGCAGCAGGCCATGGTCGACGAAGACGCAGGTCAGCTGGTCGCCGATGGCTTCATGAATGAGCACGGCGGCGACGGCGGAATCGACGCCGCCCGACAGGCCGCAGAGTACGCGGGCTGAGCCCACCTGCGCGCGGATGGAGGCCACGGCTTCCTGACGGAAAGCAGCCATGGTCCAGTCGCGCTTCAGGCCAGCGACCTTGTGCACGAAATTCGACAGCAGCTTTGCGCCGTCGGGCGTGTGCACGACTTCCAGATGGAATTGCACGCCGTAATAGCGACGCGCCTCATCTGCGATAGCTGCGAGCGGCGCATTTTCCGACATGGCGATGCGCTTGAAGCCTTCCGGCAGCCGTGTGACACGGTCGCCGTGGCTCATCCAGACCGGATAGTTCGAACCTGTCTCCCAGACTCCATCGAACAGAGCGGATTTCTCGACCGCCTGAATGTCGGCACGGCCAAATTCGCGATGGTGACCGGCCTCGACCTTGCCGCCCAGCTGCTCGGCCATGACCTGCTCGCCGTAGCAGATGCCCAGCACGGGAATTCCAGCCTCGAAGATCGCCTGCGGGGCGCGGGGCGAGCCCTCCTCCGTCACCGAGCACGGACCGCCCGACAGGATCACAGCCTTGGGCCGAAGCTCCGCGAAGGCCTTTTTCGCGGATTGGAAGGGTGCGATCTCGCAATAAACCCCGGCCTCGCGCACGCGGCGGGCAATGAGCTGGGTTACCTGCGAGCCGAAATCGACGATGAGCACCTTGTCGTGGTGGCTGACGATTTCGCTGTGAAGATCTTGAGCGGCCATGGAGCTTTGGAGTCCTGCGCGTAAAAAGCCGGATTAGGCCAAGCGGCGTCGCGGCGCAAGGCGTGAGGCCAAAACGAGGGGATTGTTGAACCGCGCCCCGTTCGGGAATTGCCCCTTCCGAGAAGAAGCGGGGCCGTGCTGGTAGCCTGCAAGATATGGCGTCGTCATTGCGAGGAGCTACGCGACGAAGCAATCCAAAAGCCGCGAGACCGCTCTGGATTGCTTCGCCTACGGCTCGCAATGACGGCAACTGGCGGCCCGCCCTATCCGGAAAAGGCAAACAGCAGCACTTGCAACGCATTTGAACGAATAGCTTGAGCCGCCCGCAATTGGCGTGCCGTTAGGCTTCTCTCGCCGCACACAGTCTGGCGGCGGGAGACACGACCTTGATCGACAAGATACGCATCACGCAGATCGGGACGCTTTTCTCGGAAGGCATCGATGAACTGCCCCAGCCACCCCGGCGTGCGCGTCCTTCGACGCCCGCGCGGGTTCGGGTCATGCGCCTATTGAAGGACACCATGACCCTGCTCGACAATGTGCCCCGGCCGGAGCCATCCCGCCTGCGCCTTCAGGAGCGAAGCAAAAGCGCGATGTAGAACCCGTCCGTTCCGCTGGTGCGGGGCGAGAGACGCAGGCCCGCGCCATGCGGCGAGGCATGTTCAGCGAGTTCCGGCAGCCCGGCACGGCGCGCAATATGGGCTGCGTCGAGCGGCAAAAAGTCCGCATGGGCGCTCAGGAAGGTGTCGATCCGATCTTCATTCTCTACGCGAAGCAGTGAACACGTTACGTAAGCCAGCACGCCGCCCGGCTTCACATATTTCTCAGCCCTAGCAAGCACTTCGTCCTGTTCGCTCTGACGTTGAGTCAAGGCGCCCGGGCGCGTGCGCCATTTGGCGTCGGGGTTGCGGCGCCAGGTGCCCGTGCCCGTGCAGGGCGCATCGACCAGCACGAGATCGCAGCGCTTCACGCAGTCGGCGAGGACATCCGTCGTGCCCTTGGGTGCGCGCACCTGCACGTTGCGGACATTGGCCCGGTCGAGCCGGGCATAGATCGGCATCAGGCGGCGCCCGTCGCTGTCGGTCGCGTAGATCTGGCCCTTGTTATCCATCTCGGCGGCGAGCGCGAGCGTCTTGCCGCCGCCACCCGCGCAGAGATCGAGCACCTGCATGCCGGGCTTGGCGCCCGCGATGAGGCTTGCGAGCTGCGATCCCTCGTCCTGAATTTCCACGAAGCCACGTGTATAGGCCGCCTCAGCCGAGAGCGAAGGGCCGCGACCGTCAGCGCTGGTCTTCAGCCGCAGGCCGAGCGGCGACAGGGGCGTCGGCTCGGGCTCCAGATGGGCGAGCATCTTGATCGACTTGTCGCGATCGCCCTTGATGCGGTTGACGCGCAGATCGACCGGCGCGCGGTCGGCGAGCGCCCTGCCCTCGGCCACGGCCTGATCGCCGAAGGCAGCGGCGAAATGCTCCGCCAGCCATTCCGGATAATCGCCGCGCACATGGTCGGGTGCATTTTCGAGCGAGGTGTCGCGCAGGCGCGATTCCTCTTCTTCGGTCAGCTTGTAGGGCGCGTGCGTCTCGCCCGTGCAGAGCGCGGCGATCTCGTCGACATTCAGGTTGCGCATCTGACGCAGCGAGCCGAGCACGATGGCGCGGGGCGTTTCGACGCCCATGATCCAGGCCGCAGACGCGCGGACGCGCAGCGCGTCATAAACGTGGCTGGCGATGGAGGCGCGGTCCTTCGAGCCTGCGAAGCGGTGGCCAAGGCCCCAATCCTTCAGGGAATCGGCGGCCGGACGGTGCCTTTCGGCAATGTCGGCCAGAATTTCAATCGCGGCACTGATACGGGCGGAAGGGGTCATCTAAGCTTAGCCATATTGGTGACACACCGGCGACACGAGGCGCCGACACTCTCTGCATGCGTCGTTCCACACATGGCGGCGGGTTACAACAGATGCTTTGGGGATGACGAAATGAAAAACTTGGCCCCCGCCCTGGCGGCAGCCCTTCTCACGCTCTCAATCGCGGGTTGCGCCAGCGCGCCACCCCCGCCTCA
Source organism: Hyphomicrobiales bacterium (assembly GCA_028290085.1). Lineage (GTDB taxonomy): Bacteria > Pseudomonadota > Alphaproteobacteria > Rhizobiales > Beijerinckiaceae > Terripilifer. Next base: position 2,796 of record JAQGKN010000455.1, on the reverse strand, counting down.
GGCCGTGGCCTATCCGGATGCGCCGCCGCGCAAGCAGCTCGACGCGAAGACGCAGCTCGAGACCGGACGGCGCTACTGACGCGGCTCATCCGGCGCGCCTGAAGCCGCGCCGGAGTTCTCAGGACAGCAGGATGCGTACCGCGAAGATCACCCACATGACGATCAGGATGCCGACGCCGACCGCGAATGCGGAAAAGCGCAGGTTGATGCGGTTGTTCGTCGTGTGGATGCCAGCGTGCACAATACGGGAGATCACATAGAGCCATTCCAGCACCACAAAGAGGAAGTCGTCCTTTTTGGTGATGATGGCCAGCGCGACCAGCACGTAGAACAGCACCGGCGTCTCGAACTGGTTCTGGAACGAGCGGCTCAATTGCGCCGGACGTTTCGGCCAGGCGTCCTGGCCCAGCGCGATAGCATTGGGCTTCAGCTCGCCGCGGGTCAACGCGCCGACTCGCTCCCGGCCCATCCAGAACAAAAGTATGAAGGTCAGTAGAACCAGAACGAAGACCGGCAGAAGAACCGACTGGATGGTCATGCGATAATCCTCGTTCTGGCCAATCCGGCCTTAAAGGCCGGTGGGGTAGTTCGGGCTTTCGCGCACGATCGCCACGTCATGCACATGGCTTTCGCGAAGACCTGCCGAGGAGATGCGAACGAACTCCGCCTTGTGCTGGAATTCTGGCACCGTGGCACCGCCGACATAACCCATGGCGGCCCGAAGACCGCCGGCGAGCTGATGCAGCACTGCACCCGCCGGGCCCTTGTAGGGCACTTGCCCTTCGATGCCCTCGGGCACGAGTTTCAGCGCGTCCTTGATGTCCTGCTGGAAGTAGCGATCCGCCGAGCCGCGCGCCATGGCGCCGACAGAGCCCATGCCGCGATAGGCCTTGAAGGAGCGGCCCTGGAAGAGGAACACCTCCCCGGGGCTCTCATCCGTACCCGCCAGAAGCGAGCCGATCATCACGCAATCGGCGCCCGCAGCGATAGCCTTGGCGAAATCGCCGGAATATTTGATGCCGCCATCGGCGATGATCGGCACGCCGGCCGCGCGCGCAACTTCCGCCGCCTCGAGAATGGCGGTGAGCTGGGGCACGCCGACTCCAGCCACGATACGCGTCGTGCAGATCGAGCCCGGCCCGATGCCGACCTTGATGCCGTCGGCACCTGCGTCGATCAGGGCGCGTGCGCCGTCGCCCGTCGCGATGTTTCCGGCGATCAGCGAGATCTTGCTGTTGGCGCGCTTGATGCGGGCCACCTGGTCGAGAACATGCTGGGAATGGCCGTGCGCAGTGTCGATCACGACGCAATCGACCCCTGCGTCGATCAGCTGTAGCGCGCGGTCGAAGCCCTTGTCGCCGACGGTGGAGGCCGCCGCCACGCGCAGGCGCCCTTCGGCGTCCTTGCAGGCGTTGGGGTGCTGGACAGCCTTGTCCATGTCCTTGACGGTAATGAGACCGACGCAGCGGTAATCGTCATCGACCACCAGCAACTTTTCGATGCGGTTGTGATGCAGGAGGCGCTTGGCCTCGTCCTGACCGACGCCTTCACGCACCGTGATGACGTCCTTGGTCATCAGCTCGGACACTGGCTGGAACGGGTTGTCGGCGAAGCGCACGTCGCGGTTGGTGAGAATGCCCACGAGCTTGCCGGGCTTGCTGTCGGGGCCGCGACTGACAACCGGAATGCCTGATATGCCGTGGTGGCGCATCAGCGCCAGCGCGTCGCCGAGCGTCTCGTCCGGGAAGATGGTGATGGGGTCGACCACCATGCCGCTTTCGAAGCGCTTCACCTTGCGCACTTCCTCGGCCTGCTCTTCAGGCTCGAGATTGCGATGAATGACGCCGATGCCACCCGCCTGCGCCATGGCAATGGCGAGCCGCGCTTCCGTCACCGTGTCCATGGCCGAAGAGACGATGGGCATGTGCAGGGTGATGGTGCGCGTGAAGCGGCTGCTGAGATCGACTCCGCTCGGCATCACCGTGGAATGGCCGGGCCGGAGCAGCACGTCATCGAAGGTGAGGCCTTCGACGAACGTCATACGAGCGGTGGGGATCATGGCCAACTCCGTAAAAAGCAGATGCGCGGCACCGTGAGCATAAGTCCCGGCACCGACTGAGGTTGGCAGCGGCCAATATCATGCCTGTGACGAGACGCCAAGGATTGCGCTGCGAACCCCTGCCTTTATCCGAAGCGATTGTTCTTGGGGAAACCCTTAGGCGGCAGGCGGCCGGCCTCCGCGCGCTTGCCGATCCACTCATTCAGCTCGGGTGGCGCCACGGTGAAGGTGCGACCCGCCGAATCCTTCCAGGTCAGGCCATCGGCGATGGCGAAGACCTTCGCGTCGGCGATGCCCCCGTCCTTGTAGCGCTGCAGACGCACGCCCTTGCCGCGCGCCATCTCCGGCACTTCAGCGACGGGGAAGACCAGCAGCTTGCGGTTCTCGCCGATGGTGGCGACATGGTCGCCTTCCGCCGTCACCAGCACCTGCGCACGGGCCGGGGCATCCACCGTCAGCACCGCGCGGCCCTTGCGGGTCGCGCTGATCATATCGTCGTGACCGACCAGGAAGCCGCGGCCGTCCGACCCCGCGATGAGCATCCGGCGTCCGGCGACATAGGGGAAGATGGAGACGATGTCCTCGCCTTCCTCGATGTCGGCCATCAGCCGCACCGGCTCGCCGAAACCGCGCCCGCCAGGCAGCTTGGCGGCCTCCAGGGTGAATACCTTGCCATGCGTCGCCAGCACGAGAATTTTGGACGTGGTTTCGGCGAAGAAGGCGGTCTGCAGGGAGTC
>JAQGKN010000409.1 GCA_028290085.1 Hyphomicrobiales bacterium | reverse complement strand
AAAACGTCGATGAAATCTTCTATGCAAATGTGGGCGCATGGGCCGCGACGGCTGGAATGATCGGCGTCACCATGAACTACCGTCTGGCCCCTCGACACGCGTGGCCCGATGCAGCACGCGATATCGCGAGCGCTGTCCAATGGCTCAAGACGAACGCACATAAGTACGACGGCGACGCTGAACGTATCTTCGTGCTCGGGCACTCAGCAGGAGCAACTCACGTCGCGACCTTTTTATTCGATCCGGATATCCGCGGCGAAACGCAGATACGTGCGGCCTGGCTTTCCAGCGGCATTTACGAAGTCCGCCGGGACGAGACGAAAGCCAATGTACTCGCGTATTTTGGATCGGAGACCGGGGCGTTCGCTCGACGGTCGCCCCTCCACTTCGTGCAAAACAGCAGAGTCCCGATTGGCATCAGCGTCGCAGAATATGATCCGCCGGAGTTCGTGACGCCGAGCTTCGATCTGGCGAAGCTGGTCTGTCTGCGTGACGCAGCTTGCCCGGCGATGCGGGTGCTGGATGGGCACAATCATTTTTCCGGCGTTGCGAGCCTGGGTAGCCGCGATGAATCGGTTTCGGAACATCTCCTGCGATTTGTTCGAGCGAACGGCGGCTGAGCGAACCGGTCAGCTTTGCGCCATATCAATGTGAAGCCTGCGCCGGCAGGCAGACTTACTTCCAGACGACTTGGGACGTCCCTCGCGGGCACGCTCGTCGAAAATAAGCTTCTGGGAGGAACGCGATATGGCTGAACCGAGTGTGACCGGGCTGAGGGGGATAGCCTTGTCGACGAGAGCGTACGTTTTTACTGCGAGTGCTGGGGACTGAGCGAAGTTGGCCGGATGGGCCCAACGGCCTACCTTCGCGCAACCGGCACCGAGCATCACGTGCTCGCGCTGCATGAGAAGCCGCAGGCCGGCCTGCTGAGCGTTGGTCTTGCGGCTGCTGACACGGCGGCGGTCGACGCGCTTTATTCACGTGCGATCGGGTTTGGCGCCGATGTGATCGATGCGCCCGAAGCTCTGGACCCGCTCGCAGGGGGCGGATACGGCTTTTCGTTCCGCACGCCGGATGGCATCGTGCAGAAGATCAGCAGCGGGGTGGAGACGCATCGCGATCGAATCAACGATCGCAAGCGTCCGAGCAAATTGTCGCATGTCGTTACGCGTGCTGCCGACTTCCCGAAGTTGCGGTCCTTCTATTGCGACTTGCTGGCCTTCAAGCTTTCCGACGCGACTGACGGAATCGACTTTCTACGCTGCTCCCGGGATCATCACAGCGTCGCGCTCGCCCGGGCCGATGGTGCCGGCATGCACCATATGGCCTTCGAGATGCCGGATCTGGACAGCCTCATGTATGCCTCCGGGCACATGCGCGCGAAGGGATACGAGCTCGAATGGGGCGTTGGACGGCATTCTGGTCCCGGCAACAACATTTTCAGCTTCTTTATCGAGCCGAATGGGTTTGCTGCGGAATATACGACCGAGATGGAGCAGGTGGACGATGCGACTTACCCGCAGCGAGACGCGCAATGGTGGCGCGAGAATCGTCCACGCGGCGGTCCGTGCGCGTGGGGAATGGCGACGCAGCGCTCCGAACGCCTGGTAAAGGCAAGGCTGGGCAAACTTGCTGCCGACGTCGATGGTTGCGATGCCGCGATTTCGCATCACGTGGCGTGAGCGGGGATCGCCGGGACCGGTGTGTAGGGCTGTGCCCTACACAGTCTGCGTGATGGTCTGCGTGGCTGCCGATCCGGATGCGGGCTGCGCGAAACTCATCAGCAGTTCATAGGCGTCCGTCGCGTTCTTTACCGTGTCGGCAGATGACGCGGGCGGCGCTCCATCACTCTGCGCGCTGGACTTCTGGCCCGCGTGCGCGTGATGAAGGTGATGCGTGCCCTGAGGTCTGCGCGAGGGCACAACGTTAGCGAGGTCAGCGGCAGCGCTCTCGGCCGCGATCTGTTGCGATGCCTGCGTATCGTCACCTGAGTGCGAGTCGCTGTTCTGTGATCCCGTATTCGTCAGGAGCTTTGCGGATTGCTCATGCGTGGGAGCGGAATTGGACGACTGATCACCATCACCATCACCATCACCATCACCGTCACTGTCAGGCGTGGTCCCCGCTCCAAGATGGCCCAACTGGGCGAGCGCGCTGGTTGCCGAGAATGTCTGTAAGTCCGCCTTGAGGGCCGTGGCCGCAGTTTTTGCGCCAGTGCTATCGCCCGCCGACAGGGAGGAGAGTAGGCTTGCGAGATCGTTCATGAAGGCGTTTGCGCCCGACGCCGGAGCGCTGGGAGGCGCGGCGGGACGAGCTGCTGCCTTGTCGGTATTCAGCTGCGCGAGTGCCACCTGCGATTGCGTCAGGTCTCCGCTGTCGACGGCCTGCATCAAGGCTGTGAGGTCGTTCTTGATGGTTGCGCGGATAGGGCTGAGCGAGGGTGCCTGCCGGGTGCCCAGGATTTGCCCTGTGTCGTTCTTCACGACGCTTGCGCTCTTCTGTGCAGTCGTCATGTCGCCAGACTGGACTGCGTCCGTCATCGACTTCAGCGCCTGGCGCCGTTGCTGGAAAATTTGCGCGCGCGAATCAGATTGGGACGAACCCGCTAAAGAGATGGACATGAGACGAGCCTCATCGAACGTCGTGAGTGCGGCCTTCATGGTCGCGAAGCAAGCCCTCATGGCCGCCGGTTAAGCTTTCGTAAACTTGCGCTCTTATGGTTAACGAAAGGTTAACGAACGATTAATAATTTCTAGCAATGTTCAAGGTTCGCGCAAGCTCGAGTGTGACGCCGGCTTCGCTGCCGCTGGCTGAGCCTAGGCAAGCTGCGCTCTCATGGTTAACAAATAGTTTCCAACTGCGCGGCATCCTCCGCGACGTTCAAGGCTTGAGCCAGATCAAGGGCCGGGCGCGCGCGCTGGCTCAAAGTGAGCCAGGGAGAATCTTATGACCATCGAGCCTGACACCGACTACGAAGCCGATATCCGCAACTGCGTGCGCGTGTTCTACGAGAAGGCGGCTGCCGACGACCTCATCGGCCCTGTTTTCACGGGCGCTATTCGCGATTGGGATGGCCATCTCAAAACCATGGACGATTTTTGGTCGGCGTCGCTTCTGGGCACGACGCGTTATACCGCGGCGCCTTTCGCGCCCCATCTCAAGCTCGAGATGACCCAGGCGCATTTTGACCGTTGGCTTGAACTCTGGGCTCCCTCCGTGGAGCAAACCTTGCCTGAATCTCTGCAGGCCAAAGCTCTCGCCATCGGCCAGCACATGTCCCATTGCTGGGGCCGCGCCTATGTTTCCATGAAGAAAATGACCGCCGCTGGCTAGAGAGGCGCACGTCCTCAATCAAACAAATTCAGGACGGGAGATCTTTCATGCCCTCGTTCGCCGTGTAAAGCGCAGCCACGCGGCGGGCCGAGGCAGACCAATTGGCGAGGCTCAGGGCATTGTCCGCCAGCCAATTCAGCGCGACGTGCACTTGCCAAAATGCAGCCGACGCCTGCATCA
>JAQGKN010000373.1 GCA_028290085.1 Hyphomicrobiales bacterium | reverse complement strand
CGGCCATGGGCATTTTCGATCGCATAACCGGACAGTGCAACCGTGAAGCTCCGGGCGCGTTTATGACCCTGTGCGCGTCCGATTGACGCCTTTCTTCTCAGAAAGCAGGGCTATGTCTTTTCCAATCAGCCGAGACCCTTCCGATGCCGAGCGCGGCCAACGAGCTTCGACGGGGATTTCCGGACTGGACGATGTGCTGTGCGGAGGGCTCACGCCCAACCGGCTGTATCTGGTCGAAGGCGCACCTGGCACCGGCAAGACCACGCTGGCGCTGCAGTTTCTGCTCGATGGAGCCGCCCATGGTGAGACGTGCCTGTATGTCACTCTCTCCGAGACCGCTGAGGAATTGCGTGCGGCTGCTGCCACGCATGGCTGGTCGCTCGATCAGCTGATCATCTTCGAACTCGTGAACGAGGCGGGGCTGGATCCCGACAGCGAACAGTCGATCTTGCACCCCTCCGAAGTGGAGCTGGGTGAGACGACAAAAGGCATCATGAGCCGAGTGGAAGAGACACGCCCGACACGGCTCGTCTTCGATTCCCTCTCCGAAATGCGCCTTCTTGCACAAAACCCATTGCGCTACCGCCGTCAGATTCTGGCGCTCAAGCACTTCTTCGCGACACGCGGTTGCACCGTGCTGATGCTAGATGACCGCACTTCCGAGCCGGGCGACCTGCAGTTGCACAGCATCGCGCATGGCGTGATCTCACTGGAGCAGATGCCGCGGGACTTCGGTTCGGAGAGGCGGCGTATGCGCATCGCGAAAATGCGCGGGATCAAATTTCGTGGCGGATACCACGACCTCATGCTCGAAACCGGCGGCATGAAGATCTTCCCGCGTCTCATCGCGGCCGAGCACCACCGACCGCTGCCACGAAACGCGCGAACCACTGGCTCCCGCGAGCTCGACATACTGCTCGGCGGCGGCGTCACGCCCGGCACGAACACGCTGCTGATCGGTCCATCGGGTGTCGGCAAGACGACCACGGCCGTGCGAACCATGATAGCGGCGCTGGAACGGGGCGAGCGCGCGACGTATTTCCTGTTCGACGAAGGCATCGTGACGCTGACCAGCCGTTCCACATCCATCGGCATGGATCTGGGCGCCTATATCGACAATGGAAGCCTGATGATCGTGCAGATCGATCCGGCCGAATTGTCGCCCGGAGAATTCTCCAACCGGGTGCGCGAGGCGGTCGAAACGCACGGTTCGACGCTGATCGCGATCGATAGCCTGAACGCATATCTGCAGGCGATGCCCGGCGAAAATTATCTCCTGCTTCAGATGCACGAATTGCTGACTTACCTGAACCAGCAGGGCATCACGACGCTGCTGGTTCTGGGGCAGCATGGGCTCGTCGGCGAGATGCAGAACGATATCGATCTGAGCTATCTCAGCGATGCCATCCTGCTGTTCCGCTATTTCGAAGCCAGCGGGGAAGTGCGCACTGCCGTGTCCGTCGTTAAAAACCGCACCTGCCCACACGAGCGCACGATTCGGGAATTCAAACTGGATGCGGGAGGCCTGCGTGTCGGCGCTGCGTTGCGCGATTTCCGGGGCGTACTTTCCGGATTGCCGGCCTATCGAGGCGAAGTCCCCATGCTGGAACCCCGGAATGATATCGGCAAATCCTGAGTCTTTGGAAGAACGCGTTCTCATTCTGGCGCCACGTGGCCGGGATGCGCAGGTCGTCGAGCTGGTGTTGCAAAAGTCGGGTGCGCGCACTCACGTCTGTGCCGATTTCGCCGCTGTGCAATCCTGCGTCGAGGAGGGGGCGGGCGTCTCGCTCATCACTGAAGAAGCATTGGCGGAAGCCGATGTCTCGCTGTTGTTCGAGACGCTGGAGCGTCAGCCGCCCTGGTCGGACTTTCCCTTCATCGTCCTCGCGACGAAGCGCGTCGGATCGCGGCTGGCTCATTCGGCGCGCCTTCTGGAACGGCTCGGTAATGTCGTTCTGCTTGAACGCCCGATCAATGCAGAGACACTGACCAGCGCGGTCCGTTCCGCATTGCGTGCCCGCCGCCGCCAATACCAGGCGCGGCGTCATCTGGAGGAGCGGCAACGGTCTCAAGAACGTCTGCAGGTTCTGAACGAGACGCTTGAACAACGCGTCGAAGAGCGGACGCGCGAGCGCGACCGTATCTGGCATGTCAGCCGCGACATGCTGGGTGTTGCCAACATGGATGGCGTGTGGATCAGCATCAATCCGGCGTGGCACCGCATTCTGGATTGGGATTATCACGACATCGTTGGCCGCACCTCGGAATGGCTGGCGCACCCGGATGATATTGAAAAGACGCGCGCGGAAGTTGCCAGCCTTGCGATGGGGCAGACGACGCTCGCGTTCGAGAACCGTCTCCGTGCGCGCGACGGGCATTATCGCACGCTGTCCTGGACCGGCGTTCACGTGGAAGGCCTCTTCTATTGCGTGGCCCGCGACATCACCGAGGAAAAGACGCGCATGGCCGCCCTCGCGCAGGCAGAGGAGGCACTTCGACAGGCGCAGAAGCTCGAAGCCGTCGGGCAACTCACCGGTGGCGTCGCGCATGATTTCAACAATCTGCTGACTGTCATCAAATCCTCGACCGATCTGTTGAAGCGCCCCAATCTAGCCGAGGAACGGCGGGTGCGTTACGTGGGCGCGATCTCGGATACGGTGGACCGTGCCGCGAAGCTGACGGCGCAATTGCTGGCCTTTGCGCGGCGTCAGGCCCTGCGGCCCGAGGTGTTCGACGCCACGCGCAGCGTCGCAGCGATCGGCGAGATGATCGGCACGCTGACTGGCTCGCGGGTCGCAATCGAAATGCACGTACCTGACGAGCCCTGCTACATCAATGCGGATGCGAGCCAGTTCGACACGGCGCTGGTGAACATGGCGGTGAATGCACGCGACGCGATGGATGGGGCGGGGTGTCTTACGATCACCGTCGAGGTGGTGGCTGACCTGCCGCGCCCTCGCACGCCCTCGGGTCGCGCGAAATCCTATGTCGCGGTGTCGCTCACCGATACAGGTCACGGCATTCCGCCTGATCAACGTGACCGCATCTTCGAGCCATTCTTCACGACGAAGGGTGTCGGGCACGGCACGGGCCTTGGGCTGTCGCAGGTGTTCGGCTTCGCCAAGCAATCGGGTGGCGAGATCATCGTGCAGAGCGAGGTCGGCGTCGGCACGACATTCACGCTGTATCTCCCGCGCGCCGAAGCGTCCGCGCTGGCCGAGCCCTCGTCCGCACCGGTCGAGGACGCGATGGATGGAGACGGCACCTGCGTGCTGGTGGTCGAAGATAACCGCGACGTCGGCACCTTTTCCACGCAGACGCTGAAGGAGCTCGGTTACAGCACGCGCTGGGTCGGCAACGCG
>JAQGKN010000372.1 GCA_028290085.1 Hyphomicrobiales bacterium | reverse complement strand
CTTCAAGCTCGAACTTTTCGTCATCAATTTCACCAAGGACAAGATGACGTTGAAGGTGCCGCTGCCGAAGGTTCTGGCGGGTGCCATTCGTAAGCTCGCGGATGCCGAAACCGTCCAGAAGGCTCTGGAGACGTTGACGGGCCGCGCGCGTGTGAAGCGCACCATGTGGTCGCGTCGCGCGCAGGAATACGAGGCGAAGATCAATTCTGGCGACCTGCATTCGATCGCTGAGGTCGTGCGCGATCTCTATCGTTCGGATGCGCAGCCGGAGCAGTCCTATTCCGAGCGCCAGCTTTACGAAGCAGCACTCGACAGGATGGCTCGCGAGATCGCGGCTGTGCAGAAGCTGACCGAGACGGAAGCCCTGAAGCTGATCGAAGCGCAGCTCCAGAAGGGTCCGCGTCGCGGCGGCAAGGCCGATGCTGAGGCCGACCCTGCCGAAGGCGATGCCGATACCGATCCGGATGGCGACGTCGAGGAAGCAGCCTGACGGCTGTCAAAGACCGAAATTAAGAGAGCCCGGCAATTGCCGGGCTTTTTTATTGCTGTGATGTGACTGCGTCTCAGAATTTCGCCTCTTAGATCATCGCGCCAGCGACGTCCTCGGGGTGGCGCTCGGTCAATGCCCGGCGCAGTTTTTCAATTGCGCGATTTTCAATCTGCCGCACGCGTTCTTTTGAAATCCCGAGGCGGCTGCCAAGCGCTTCCAGCGTCGCACTGTCTTCCGCGAGGCGGCGTTCCCGCACGATGCGCAACTCGCGTTCCGAGAGCACGGTCAGCGCTTCCCGAAGCCAGTTGACGCGACGGCGCGTGTCGATGATCGAGCCCACGGCTTCATCGGGAAGCGGCTTGTCGTCGACGAGAAACTCGACGCGTTCACTCATCGACGAATTCTCGCCGTCGACCACAGGCGCATTGAGCGAGACATCGGGACCTGACAGCCGCGTGTCCATCAGTTCGACGTCGGCTTGGGAGACGCCGATCGCCTGCGCAATGGTTGCGAACATTTTTGAATTGTCGCCCTGTCGCGTATCGCGCGACAGTTTTGCGCGAAGCCGGCGCAGATTGAAAAAGAGCGCCTTTTGCGCAGAGCTTGTGCCACCGCGCACGATGGACCAATTGCGCAGGATGTAATCCTGCATCGAAGCGCGGATCCACCAGGTTGCATATGTCGAGAAGCGCACATCACGCTCTGGCTCGAAACGCGCTGCGGCTTCGAGCAACCCGACATGACCTTCCTGCACGAGGTCAGCAGCAGGTAACCCATAGTGCCGGAATCGCGCCGCGACGGCGATCACCAAGCGCATATGCGCGTGTGCGAGATGATGCAGCGCCTGTTCATCGCGCTGTTCCTTCCACCGGGTCGCAAGTGTGCGTTCTTCCTCGCGCTCGAGAAATGGCGCGGCCATCGCGGCCTTGACGAATTGCCGCTGGACACCTTCCATTTGCGCCATTTCCGTCTCCTGCTAACTTCACTTCGCTTACGTGCTCGCGTCGCGCCCGGATCAGCAGCCCGCGACCGGCCAAGATCAGGAGGAGCCCCCGTGGACCAGCGCATCATCGATCTCTATGACGAATATACGCATCGTCCTCTCGACCGCCGCTTGTTCCTTGAACGAATGATCGCGCTGGCGGGTTCCGCCGCTGCGGCAGACGCCATGCTGAGTGTTCTCGAACCCAATTACGCGCTTGCGGCTGTGGTCGAGCCAGCAGATCCCCGCATCGGGACGACAACCATCGATGTGCCGAGTGCGAGGATCAAAGGATATCTCGCGTTCCCCAAGGAGAAGGGGCCCGAGGTCGCAGGCGATCTCGTGATCGTGATCCACGAGAACCGCGGGCTTAATCCTCACATTCAGGATATCGCGCGCCGTCTCGCGGTGGAGGGCTTCCACGCCTTTGCGCCAGACTTCCTGACCGTGCAAGGCGGCACGCCTCAGGATGACGACAAGGCGCGCGACATGTTCGCGAAGATCGACATGGCCGAGGTCATTGGCTCGGCCGCCGAGATCGTAAACTCCTTCAAGGAAAAAAACGCGCAAACCAAGGTTGGCGCCATCGGCTTCTGTTGGGGAGGCGGCGTCGTGAATTCTCTCGCGACCGCCTCGCTCGGCCTTGATGCCGGTGTCGTCTATTACGGCGTCGCGCCGAAGATCGCGGATGTGCCGCAAATCAAGGCGTCCATGATGATGCACCATGCGTCGCTCGACACGCGCGTGAATGCGACGCTGCCGCCCTACGAGGCTGCGATGAAAGAAGCGAAGGTCAAGTATCAGGTATTCATGTATGAGGGCGCGAACCACGCCTTCAACAATGACACGAGCCCGGAGCGTTACAACGAGGCCGCCGCGAAACTCGCATGGTCGCGATCGATCGCTTTCCTCAAGGAAAAGCTCGCCTGATCACTCGACGACGAGCTTGTAGCGCTGGCCCGGCTTGACGGCCGTTCCCGTTTCCAGGCCGTTGAGAAGCAGGAAATGTTCGAGCGGCCGGTCGGGCACCGCCATGCGCGTGGCCAGTTTGTCGGCTGTGTCGTTCTCTTCCGCGCGCACGAGCGTGAGACGAAGCGGGCGCGTGCGCTGGGCTTCGTCGCCTGCGAGCTTGCGGAAGCTTTGAAGAGCTTCCATGAAACGCGCGTCCGTCGTGGAGCTCAGGGAACGCGTCGCGAAGATCACGCGATAGACCTCCGCGCCGACGCGCACCGCCGCGAGACGGAAGCGCCATTCGCCGCCCTTGGCGGTGGCGATTGCGGCCGGCATGCCATTGAAGTCCGCAGTCTGGATGGAGGTGGTGTCGAGGCCTTCGATCCAGCCCGATCCGAGATAGGACTCGAGCGTCGTGGTGGCGGGCACGTGCACGCTGTCGAGCCGCAGCGCCTCCGCTCCGCCCGCCGCGATGCCGAGCAGGGCCTGCGCCGAGTTTTCCAGCACGAAGCCCTCTGGGGCCGTGAAAGAGAAGCCGAGCTTGGGATGGATGAAGCGACGCCCGCGCACGAAGCCTTCGCTGGGATCGTCGCCGAAATCGATGCCGTCTATCGCATTCAGATATTCGTCGCGGCCGGTGCTGCCGATGCCGGGCGCACCGATCTGGCGAGCGGCCGCGATGGCGCGGCTGACGCGTTCGGGCGTTGAGGGGTGGGTCGCCAGAATATCGGGCTGCTCCTCGCCCGGCTTCTGGCCGAACAGCGAGGCGCGCAGA
>JAQGKN010000617.1 GCA_028290085.1 Hyphomicrobiales bacterium | reverse complement strand
AACTCAAGAGTGGTGCCTGGCCTCGCAGCACGAAGCAAGGAAGTGGCAGTATAAAGCTTACTTCAAAGCATTTCGCTCTATCGCGAACCTCGCAGTCCAGGGATTGAGGCTTCTTCAGTGCGAGGTCGGTAGAGATCGGCACGCATTTCCGATTGCCGAGATGATTCACGTCTCTGCGCTTGAGAGATTGGGAAGGGAAGTCGAATATGATGACTTTGGGCAGCGCTATCGGCCAGTAAATCTCGTTTCGGTGTTGTCGAAAATTCGTGCCACTTATTCAGGGCTGGCCAACGACAGCGGGATAGATCTACGAATTGTCGATTGGGGCGGATGTCCATTAGATCCAGAGAAAAATCGCGATCGTGCTTTGGAGATTCTGAAAGGCGTGGACGATAGGTTAGGGACTAGTACACACGCGAGATGGCGACTCTTTGCACGTTGGCGTACCGGGCTTAAGGGGAGCTAACCCCATTCCTGACGTAGCCACGCAGCTTCTTGTGGTTTCACACGCAGTTGTTTGGAGGGGCGGCTGATTTCCTACATCAGCTCAGTCCACTTTCCATGCTGGCTGCGAGCGTGCGGTACACCCAACAATGAAATCTGTAGGACTTATTTCCAAGTTATCGGGGGCGAGGGCTAGCCGTTGGCCTAGTGTTCTATTATTTTTGCGGGAGATCGCTATACCCCTTTTTGTTCTCATGTAAAATTTGTGAATTGTTGCGGAATGCGGTCTCGCGACTCCTGCATTGCTTCGGAGCTCAGCCCACCGCGCCCTTGACCGCTTCGACCAGCTGCTTGAGCGTGAATGGCTTGGGCAGGAAGCCGAATTCCTCGCCCTCCGGCAGGTTCTTGGCGAAGGCGTCTTCGGCATAACCCGACACGAAGATGACTTTCGCCTTGATGCCGCGCTTGCGTAATTCGCCAAACATCGTCGGGCCGTCCATCTCGGGCATGACGACGTCGGAGACGATGAGATCTATCTTGCCCTGTGCGTCTTCAACGACTTGCAGGGCTTCGACGCCCGACGCCGCCTCAAGCACCGTGTAACCGCGCGAGGCGAGTGCGCGGGCGCCGAAGGCGCGTACGGCTTCCTCGTCTTCCACGAGAAGAATGGTGCCATGTCCCGTGAGGTCTGCGGCGGGTGCCTTGACGACTTCCTTCTTGACCTGTTCCTCGGGCAAGGCGATGTGGCGCGGCAGGAAAATCCGAAAGGTGGTGCCGCGGCCCGGCTCCGAATCGCAGAAGACCCAACCGCCCGTCTGCTTGACGATGCCATAGACCATGGAGAGGCCGAGGCCCGTGCCCTTGCCGACTTCCTTGGTTGTGAAGAAGGGCTCGAAGATCTTGTCCTTCACGTCGTCGGGGATGCCGGTGCCTGTGTCCTCGACCTCGATGACCACGAAGTCTGCGGCGACCAGCGACGATTCGTTGAAGGCCGCGCATTCGCCCGCCGTGATGTTCTTCGTGCGGACGTGAATCTTGCCACCGTCAGGCATCGCGTCGCGTGCGTTGACGACAAGGTTTACGATCACCTGTTCGAACTGGTTGATGTCTGCCTTCACCAGCCAGAGGTCGCGTCCGTGTTTCAGATCGAGTTCGATCTTTTCACCGACGAGGCGGCGCAGCAGCATCTGCAGGTCGGCTAGCACGTCGCCGAGTTGCAGAACCTGCGGACGCAGGGTCTGGCGGCGCGAGAAGGCCAGCAGCTGGCGCACGAGGCCCGCGGCGCGATTGGCGTTCTGCTTGATCTGCATGATGTCCTGGAAGGACGGATCGGTCGGCCGATGATTGGCGAGCAGCAGGTCTGAATAGCCGATGATGGCAGTCAGCACGTTGTTGAAGTCATGCGCGACGCCACCCGCGAGCTGGCCAATGGCCTGCATCTTCTGGGACTGCGCGAAGCTCTCCTGCAGGGTGCGCTGTTCGGTCGTGTCGAGCGCGTAGATGTTGGCGCGCGTGCCGTCGCCGCCGTCTTCGGCTGCAGACACGAAGAAGCGTGCGGAGCGGGGCTTCTCGCCCGCCAGCGCCGCGTCGACGGGGACGATCTCGCTCTTGCCCGCGATGGCGGCGGCGAGCGCTGTGCGCAGCTGTTCATGATCGCGGTCGGCGAGCCCGCCGTAGACGTTCCGGCTTTCGCCCGAGCCTTTCAGGGCTTCGGGGCAAAGTTTTGCGAAGGCCGCATTGGCGCGCACGATGCGCCCCTTGTCATCGACGGCGGCGATGGCCATCGGGGTCTGGTTGAAGAAGCGCGCAAAGCGCACTTCGGCTGCGCGCAGATCCTCCGCCGGTTCTTCACCCGGTGCGCGGTTGATGACGAGGGTGCGCGAGGGCCCGGGCGTGCGATCATGGGCGAAGGCAACGCGATGCAGCAGGCGTACCGGCAGGCTCTGTCCGTTGCGGCGCTTGAGATCGACATCGAATTGCTCGGTGCGCACTTCGCCCGCGCCTCCCGAGATGGCGGAGAGCAGAGCGGCGCCATCGCCAGCCACCATATCCGACAGGCGCAAGCCGCCTGAGCCGACTTGCGCGAGATCGTAATCAAGCCAACCGGCGAGGGTGGCGTTAAGATAAGAGACCGCGCCAGTGGCGTCCGCAGAGAAGAAGCCGGCCGGTGCGTGGTCGAGGAAGTCGATCGCGTGCTGCAGTTCCTGGAAGACGTTTTCGTGCCGTTCGCGCTCGCGGGTGACGTCGGCGACGCTCCAGAGGGTCGCGCGTTTTTGGCCGAAACGCTCCAGTGGACGCACGCGGATGCGGTACCAGCCGACGGCTGCGTCGCCCGAAAGGGGCGGGGAGAGCCTCAGCTCCTCGGCGCCGCGCTTGTTTTCGCGGGCAGCCTGCGCAAGGCGGTAGACGGCTTCCGAGACATCCGGGGTTCCGGCGAAGAGGCGCTCCACGGTGCGCAGGTCAGCCGGGTCATGGGCGCCAGACAGGGCCATGTAGGTCTCGTTGGCATAGACCACACGCGCGTCGGCCTCGGTGACGAGCATGCCTTCGGGGCCGGTGTCGGCAATCAGCTTGGTGACGTCGTTGCGCGCGGATTCACCCGCGAACTGCAGGAATCCGACAGCATAGGCGAATAAGCCGACGACACCGACGATGGCCAGAAAGGCGAGCAGTCCGATGGTGAGGCGTCCTGCCTGGTCCTGGGGGAGGAATGAGAAGGAAGCCGCGGAACCCACGAGAAGGGCGGCGAGGAGGAGTACGAGCCCCGGGCTTCCCGTACGTTCCGTCCGGTCGAGCGCGGCGGACGCCGGTATCTGACTCATGATCACGTCCTGGTCTTGCGGGCGGGCCTAGAAAACACGGCCTGGCGATTCGCTCGCAGGATGGGGCGGACGCAACGCCTTTGCAACGGCACCAGGCGGCGAGGAGCCCCTGT
>JAQGKN010000340.1 GCA_028290085.1 Hyphomicrobiales bacterium | reverse complement strand
GAGAAAACCGGCAGCACCGAACCACGCAGATTGGCGACGCCATCCAGCGCCCTGGGCGCATTGGGCACCCGGCTCACGCGCGGCTTGCGCAGGATTTCCTCGACCTCGCTTGCGGCGAGCGTGAAGCGTTTCTCGCCGACACGGATCGAGAGCGCATAGGTGCTGTCCGCCGCGAGATCGACCATGGGTCTAGCCAGCCTCCGCCTGCAGCACGTCTGCGAGTGAGGCGATGTCCTCGATCGCGGCCGCAAGATCTTCAGCCCCACGCGCCTGCTGCTCGGCAGCGGTAGAAGCCTGCGCGGCGGCGGCACTCGTTTCCTGCGCTGCTGCGGCGATCTGCATCGTGCCCGTCGCGACGTCACGCGCCGCATTCAAGGCCGCGTCAGCGGCGCGCGAGACCTCCAGATTGTCTTCGGCGACGCGCCTCAGCATATCGGCGATCTCACCAAGCTGCCCGTCGAGCGCGCGATTTCGCTCGACCTCGGCTTCGAGTGTCGTGGCGATCATTTCGAGATCGCGGCGCGACGAAACAATCTGGCCCTGAATGGCGCGGATCACATCTTTCACGCTGTCAGCATTGACGGAGGCCTCACGCGCAAGCGTCCGAATATCCGTAGAGACGACAGAGAATCCCCTGCCGGCTTCACCCGCGCGCGCGGCTTCGACAGCGCCGGTCACAGCGAGCATTGTCGTCTGCACGGCTGCCAGCGCAATGCTATCGACGATCTTCTCGACACGAGCAGATGAGGCTTCCATTGGCGCGATCAGCGACAGGATGCGGCGCGTCTCCTCGAGGGCTGCATCGACACCGCCTGTCAGCCTGCGCACCGCCGTGCGGTTGGCATCGAAGCGCTGCTGTGCCTGACCAACTTCGGTGACGGCCGCACGCGCGCTTTCGCCGACGCTTCGGGCGGCTGCGTCGATCTCATTGATCGCGGAACTGGCCTGTTCGGTGGCGGAGGCCTGCGTTTCGGCGCCACGGCTGATCTGCCCGATAGCGATACGGATCTCGCCCGCCGCTCCCGAAAGCTCCTGAATGGTCGCCGACATTTCTTCCGCCGCCGCGCTCATCTGCTCGACGGCGGCCCCGGCACGCTGGCCCTGGTCGAGCGATGCGACGAGAACCGCCAGCGTTTCAGTGGCCTTCTGGCTCTGTTCGAGTGCGGCGCTCTGCTGCTGCACGGAGCGTTGTGCCTGCGCGGCGGCGGCCGCTTGTTCCTCCGCAGCGCTTGCTATCGACTGCGCGCCGAGTTGCGCATCGCGCGCGGCCGTGGCGACCTGTCCGGACGCTGTCACGATCTCATCGCTGCTTTGCGAAAGGCGCGACAGCAGCGCGCGCATGTCCGCGAGATCGCTGGAGACACGCGCCGCTGCGCGGGCCTCTTCACTTGCGAGGCTGGCATTTTGACGAATACGTTCCGCGACCGATTGCACATCGGCGCCTATCTGCGCGGCGAGCCCCTGCACTTCGCGCGACCGCGCCTCCGAGCTCTCCGCGAGACCGCGAACCTCGTCTGCGACCACCGCGAAACCCCGGCCGTTTTCGCCCGCCCGCGCTGCCTCGATGGCGGCATTGAGCGCGAGCAGGTTGGTCTGGTCCGAAACATCCGCCACCGTGCGCGTGATGTCGCCAACGTTGGCAGCCTGATCGCTCAGGGTTGAAATGGACGTCACGGCGGACATCTGCCGCGATGAATTGACCTCGACGCTCGCAACCGAGGCCTGAACGGCGCCAGCCGCCTCGGCGAGTTTCACTTGCGCGACTTCAGTTCTCTGTCGCGCGATCAAAGCGCGCTCGCGCGCATCCCCGAAAAGAGCCGTCAGCGACGTGATGGCCGCCAAGGATTCTTCCGAGCTGCCGGCGGCTTCCTCGGCTGCGGACGAAATCTGCTCGAGCGCCCGGCGCAATTCTTCCGCCGCGGCGGCGGCTTCCGCGACGCCGCTGGCAAGTTCCTCGCTCGACGTGCCGATGCGTTCGGCGGCCGAGGCCTTGCCCGTCAACCGGCGAGGGGCGGCGGTGTGCGGCTGCGCAGGCTTGTCTTTCTTCCGCGCGTCAGCCGAGCCTGCCTCGGCTTTGCTCTTCCGGCTAGCCGCGCCCCTCTGGGCGATCGCCGTTTTTTTTACTAGGGGCATGGATGCGTCCGGGACCGGAGCCGGTGCGCCAAGCCAGCTCGGACTTTGGTGTGGATTACGAGTGCGCGTGCGAAACGTAAGTCCAGCCGAGCCATGTCACAAGTGACCGCTACGATGATCTTCCTCGCGACACCATCTTACAGTGAAGCTCAAGATTGCTATGAGCCGCACAGCCGTTCGTCCCGTTTCTACTGCAGGCCTGTAATGAACGCGTTGGAGCCATCGGCAAAACTTGGGGACACCGCTTATATGGGCGGAAAGCGATAGCAAGCGCGGCGCGTAACTTGAAGAACAATTTTCAGGCGCCTTGAAGGCGTGCGCGTTTAAAAGCAACCGATTGCCATCAATCGGAACATGAGTCCCTTATTGAACGATGAAAGTGTTCAACAGTCGAGCTAATGAAATAGTCGACGACTCGAACAAGCGTCCGCGATTTCACTGTGACTATCGCTACACCGTAAGGGCTCTTCGGGAGGTCTATTCGCAGCTCCGTCAGATCAAAGAGCTTGCCGTGGAGGCGGATCACTGACTCCGGCAGTGCCGTCACAAACCGTCCCGTTGTTAGCAAATGCAGCCGCAGATGGATCGAGAATGTCTTGAGGGCAATATGGGGTGGCGGCAGCCCGCGCGATGCAAAGGCGTTTGGAATAACATCCTGGCCCCAACCATAAGGCAGAACGATCCATGGCGCATCGACCAGATCTGCCAGATCGATGTGCGGAAGATTTGCCCAACGGCTGGAGGCTCCCGCGACAACACTGAGCCGATCCTCGAACAGCCGTGTGATTTTGAAGTCATCGGATTTGGCGAGCGCATCGAGCGCGGGGCCGTCGCGAGCGAAAACAAGGTCGATGCTGCGATCCATCAGCTTCGTGGCGGCGTCCGCACCCGTAAACGTTTCGACTTCGAGCGCGACGTCGGGCCATTGCTTCGAGAAATTCACGATCGCCATGGGAAGCACAGAGGCAGCCAAGGTTTCGGGGCAGCCTATCCTGATAGTGCCCGTCCCTTTGTTTTTGAGGAAATCTATTTCCTGCAGGCAACTGCGAATCTCGTCGAACGCCACCTTGCCGCGCCGCATCAACGCCTCACCATAGATGGTTGGTGCGACGCCACGTCGGCTCCGGTCAAAGAGACTGACGCCAAGGTCGGCTTCCAGACCGGCAATGACTTGAGAGACGGCAGATTGAGTGACGCCCAGTTCAGCGGCGGCCTTCGCCATGCTGCCGCTTTCCGCGACTGCGAAAACAAACTCGAGATCGCGGAGCCGCAACCTTCGACCGATTTCGCGTTTCCACTCATGCTCTGATGTCATTAGCGTAACTAATATCACCATTACGATTAACTGGCTATCGCTTATGGCAAATAGGCGCGATCTTCGCCAGACGCTCATGTTGCCGGTTTTTCGCGGCCTCGAGCGACCAAAAAAGAACAGCAACAGGCCAACGAGCCGAGCTGTGCAGGGAGGATTGAATGCCGCAAGCACTGGGCACCAGGCAGGTCGGTTACATCAATTGTGCGGGCGGCGGGCAGATCATCGTGCAAAACGGGATCGCCTATGTCGGCCATATGCGAGCGCCTTTTGGCACGACCATCGTCGATGTCCGCGACCCCAAGAACCCCGAGGTGCTCTCCGAGCTGCGGATGCCGCCAGGCACTCACTCCCACAAGGTGCGGGTGATCGGCACGCTCATGGTCGTGAACCAGGAACTCAATTTCAACGACCCCAACGAGCCGCCTGCCGACTTCAAGGGCGGTGTTTGCCTCTACGACGTTGCAGACCCCCGCAATCCGAAGCTGCTCAGCCGGTGGGCGACCGAGGGACAAGGGGTGCACCGGTTCGATATCGACGAGCGCTATCTCTATCTTTCATCGACAGCGGACGGATACCTGGCGCACATCGTCATCATCCTCGACATTCGAGATCCCCGAAACCCGGTCGAGGTCTCCCGCTGGTGGATGCCGGGACAATGGACCACCGGCGGCGAGGTACCGAACTGGGAAAAGACCGCGCACCGTTGTCATCATCCGCTGCGCATGGGTAACCGCCTGTACACCAGCTATTGGCAGGGGGGATTTCATATCCTCAACATCGTCGTCATCACGAAGCCGGAACGCATTTCCGGTCTCGACTGGACGCCGCCATTTCATTGCCCGACGCATACGGCCTTGCCGATCCCATTCCTCATCCGGGATCGCCAATACATGCTGGTCGCAGACGAGGATGTGTACCGCCCGCCAAACGGTGTGCCAGCCTTCCTGTCTGCGGTGGACATTACGGACATCCGTCACCCCGCCGTCGTTGGTACGTTTCAGGTAGAAGGCGTCGACGATGCGCCGCAGCCGCTGGCGACCGCGTGCCATCAGCTTTGTGAAATTGTGACGGGCACTGAAATTCCCGTCGCGTGGTTTGCGCATGGCGTTCGGTTTATCGACTTCTCGAATCCGCGCTCCATGCGCGAAGTCGCGTCTTTCGTTCCAGATGTGCCTGATGGCTGCACGCGCGTGCAGTCCAACGACGTCACGATCGACGAGCGTGGCCTCATCTACGTCACAGATCGTCAGCGCGGCGTCACCATCATCGAGCGTGTTTGATCCTGCGCATTTTGAAGCGCCCTT
>JAQGKN010000307.1 GCA_028290085.1 Hyphomicrobiales bacterium | reverse complement strand
GCGCGGTTCAGATCCGCAGGTGGCCGCACGCTGCGCATCTACAATCCCGTGTCGGCAGGCAACGTGCCGGAAAAAATGGACCTTGCAGTGCTGATGGCGCGCGAACCGATGGTCCTCGCCGTTGGGCGCCTGGTGCCGGCCAAGGGCTTCCTCAATCTGCTGCGCGCATTCGCACGACTTGAAGAACCGAACGCCCGGCTCGTCATACTCGGGAGCGGTCCTCAGCGGGAGGAGCTGCTGGCGGAGATCTCCCGGCTCGGGCTGGAACAGCGGGTCAATCTGCCCGGCCATATGAACGAGCCCTGGTCATTTTTCAAACAGGCGCGGTGCCTCGTATCGGCATCGCACATGGAATCCTTTGGTCTCGTCCTTGTGGAAGCCATGGCACACGGCTTGCCCGTGGTCTCAACCGATTGCGGCGCGACAGCCGAGGTGCTGGAAAGTGGCCGCTTCGGCAGCCTGGTTCCCGTTGGCGACGAGGCGCGCCTCACAGCTGCCATCCAGAAAGCTCTGTCGGATCCGGGAGATCCCGCGCCGCGCCGCGCACACGCAACAACCTTTTCGACGGCTGCGGCCTTGGACGAATATCAGCGGCTGATCGATCGAATTACCGAAGGGACGTCACCCCTGCCCGCCTGATGCGAGCGCCGCACTGCGGCGCTGTGACAGAAGAGAGCGGATCTCACTCAGAAACAGGATTGCAGAGGCGAAGATGTAAATCGCGGCGCCCATCGGCACGACGATGAGCAGGCCCTTGATCCCCGATAGCGGTGGCAGCAACAGGATGCCGCCGGCCATGATTGCCGTCGCAAGGCAGATCCGCAGCATATAAAGGATGGGCAGCTGTAATTTCATTTTCACGGCAAAAAAAGCTGAGAAGCCAACTGGCAGAATGGAACCCAGAGCGGCTCCCAGAACAGCCCCATAAACATCCCAGCCGACCACTCCAATGAGGCATCCGATCGTGGTCGAGACCACGTCGATACAATTGATGGCTAGCGTGGTCATCGTCCGCTCTCGCAGCAGCTGGACTTGATCGAGAAAGTGAAGCCGCATCGCGCGAACGCCCGCTGTAAAGACAGCGAAAGGCAGCACCAGGGCCGTCACCGCTCGAAACTCCTGTGCAATGAAAACTTCCACCAAGGACGATGCGATCAGGCCGGATCCCACGACCGTCGGTGCCATCAGGGCGAACAGCACGACGCCTCCCGCAGATACCTGAGCTAACGCGGCTTCGGCATCGCCCTTTTCGAAATGCAACACGGCGCGGGGGAAGGCCGCGATGACGCCGAGCATCGCGACGACGGACGCCAGCCTATTGCCGAGGCCCCATCCCACCGATATCAAGCCGACCGCAGCCAGCCCCAATTTCCATTCGACTGCGAAGCGGATGCCATTCACGCACAGCCACATGAACAGGCCCGACAGGAGCAACGGAAATGCATACCGCAGGCCTGACAACACCAATTCGCGGTCGACCCTCAAAAGGCGCGTCGGCACGTCGAGCAGATAGACCACGAGGGCAAGCGCCACGGCCTGAGGCACAGCGAGGCTCCACACGAGCGCCTCCGGCCGCGTCGAAACAAAGAGCAGCACCGGAAAGGTCACCAGCGATCCGACGACTGACGACGACATCTGCGCGATCGTATAGACGCCGATCCGCTCCATCGCTCTCGCCCGCTCACCATAATGGCTGAGCACAACGCGCGTGATGAAGAAGATGGATGTCGCGCTGACCAGCGAAGGCGTGCACTCGGACATCCAGCTCAAAATGACGACCGCGGCCACAATCTGGATGACCGTGGAGCCTAGCACGATCGCGAGATCCGTCTGTCGATAGTCATCGAGCTGTCCCGCAAGCTGCAATCTGCGGAAAAATCGCATCGTATAAAGCGACCACCATTGGATTGACAAAAGAAGTGTCAAATCCTGCGCGGCCAAAATGTAGGCGAGAATCCCATAGTCGGAAGGGGCGAGATAATGAGTCCAGAAGACAGCCGCTGCGAACTGACACAGGGGCCCTAAAACCTGAGCGGGTAGATAGAGCAGAATTTGTTTAAGCATAAGCATGAAAACGGCTTTTCGTCGCTGAGACAGGCGGACACCCATACAGGATTCAAGCAAAACTCTAAACTATCCGTTCTGAATTCGGACCGGACCCTTCAGAAACAACACAACGAAGCTAACGAGAAACGTCAACATCAAGGTCTTGCCTCCAAGGCTGAGCGATGTCGAGGCAATCCCAATGGCGAGCGTGAGCGGCCAGAGGGTACGCATACTGGTCGTGCGCACGAGATCGGCGAAAAACAGAAAGAGCCCGGCCCAGAGCACCATGCTCATGACAAGTCCCTGCATGATGACCGATGCAATCCAGAAGCTCTCGATGCCATATTCGAACCCGTTCATATATTGCTGGGTCGAAATTTGCTGAATGTTTGATCCAAACAGGAAGGCGTCCCACGACATACCCTTGAAGAGATCGAACATGAGCACGCGCACCTGGGCGCTGCCGGAATCGTTCGCGATGCGGTCAACGAACTGATCGAAGAGGCCGGCCTGAAACAGCAGAGCCGCCGCGCCCAGCGCAAGCGGCACAACCGTGAAGAAAGATGCAGCTGCGGCGAGGCTGATGCGCGCTCCCGCCATAATGCGCAGGACGTGACGCGCAACGAGAAGACCGAGCGCGACAATGACCATGCCGGTGGCAGCACGCGC
>JAQGKN010000293.1 GCA_028290085.1 Hyphomicrobiales bacterium | reverse complement strand
GTCGGGCTGAGCGTGTGCGTACCTACATAGGTGCCCGCGCAGTCTTCAATAACGGGCAGTCCACGATGGACTGCCAGGTGCGCAATCTCTCTGCGACCGGCGCGAAGCTGTCGCTTAGTGAGTCCGTCGGGCTGCCCAGCGTCTTTACGCTCGAAATCCCGAGCCGCCAGAAAAGCTACAGAGCGGAACTGCGCTGGCGCAGTGGTGAGTCTGTCGGCGTCGAATTCGTTGAACCTGCCGCCTCCCACGATCGACAACAGGCGAGCGGCGCAGACGATATCGAGGCCGTTCGGGCGGAAAACGCTATCCTGCGGCGGCGTGTCGGCGAGCTGGTCGCGCGTCTCGCCAATCTTGGCCATTCCGAATGATCGCAGCCAATTTTGCAGCTATGAATAAAAATCCCTGATTCCTATATGCCGTCGATATTTACCCAGAGCTTGGGAGGCATTTTTACGCGGCTTTAACGTATCCGTCGTCGACGCGCCGATTCTTCAGAACCTTTTCTTAGCTGTGACAGCTCAACCTTCTCCACGGAACCGATCTGCCAATGGCGATCAGTGAGATGAGGTGGCTATCATGGATGTGCTTTTGGAACCCGTCGTCGATCGTCGTCAGGCAAACGCAGGTGCGGAGCCGCCGGTCGAAGAGCGCCGCATGGCTGAGCGGCGCAGCGCTGCGCGGACACGGACGCTGATGGCGGGCCGCATTATTTACAATCACGGCCAATCTGTCCTCGACTGTCAGGTTCGCAATTTCTCTGAATCAGGCGCCAAGATTTCGCTGGAAGGGTCTTCCGGTCTCCCCGACCATTTCAAGCTCGATATTCCCTCGCGTGGCCGTTCCTATCAGGTGGAAATACGGCGGCGGGAGAGGGACTCCATCGGCGTCCGCTTCTGCGATGATCCATCTTCCGGGCATTACGTCACGCCGGCGCAGAGCGGAGATCGTCTGAGAGACCTCGAGCAGCAGAACGAGATGCTGCGGCGGCGCGTGCTCGACCTCAGCCGCAAGCTGGAGACATTCGGGATTTCCGGTCAGAGCTTCTGATTACCGTTTCGGACTGCGCGCGGATTGTCCGCGGCAGCCCGAAACGCTAGGGTATGCGTCCACTCCCTTGAGCGAAGCGAGCCCCGTCCTGCGTTTCAGCGCGAATATCTCCATGCTGTTCGGCGAAGTGGATTTCGCGGATCGGGTCGATGCCGCTGCCCAGGCGGGTTTCGCCGCTGTCGAGTGCCAATTCCCCTATGCCACCCCCGCCGGGCAGTTGCGACGCCGGCTCGATGCCTGCGGTCTTCCCATGATCAGCATCAACACCCCACCGGGAGATCCTTCACGCGGTGAGTTCGGGTTTGCCGCCGTGCCCAGCCGCGAGGCGGAGTTTCGTGACGGGTTCGCCCGCGCCGTGGATTATGCCCTGGAGGTCGGTGCCTCCAAGATCCATTGCATGTCCGGCGTGCCGGAGGCTGGTACCTTCAAGGCGGCGCGCGCGACGTTCGTCTCCAACATGGCGATGGCTTGCGAGATCGCGGGGCGGGCAGGGCTGACTCTCCTGATCGAACCGCTCAACGCCTATGACCGGCCCGGATATTTCGTGACGGGGTCGGATCAGGTGGCGGGGCTGATCCAGGAACTCGGTCGTCCTGAATTGAAGCTGCTGTTCGATATTTATCATGTGCAGATCTGCGAGGGCGATCTCCTGCGCCGTATCGGCCGCCACTGGCCGCTGATCGGCCATTTCCAGTTCGCCTCCGTGCCCTTGCGACGCGAGCCTGACGAAGGGGAGATCTCTTACCGCGCCATCTTCGACAAGATCGAGGGGCGGGGATGGGACGGCTTCGTGGGCGCAGAATATCGTCCGCGAGCAACGACGCTGGAGGGCCTCGGCTGGATGCAGGCGCTGGCGCCGCGATGATCCGCGACCCGCACGGCTTCATCCGCGCCTACACGCGGCTTACGCCCGTGCCGCACGCGCCGGAAATCTCGCTCTATGTCGCCGACGAAGCGACCGCGCTCTGGCAGCTGACGGAAGACGAACTCGGCCAGATCGGCCTGCCGCCGCCGTTCTGGGCTTTCGCCTGGGCCGGGGGGCAGGCGCTTGCCCGTTACATCCTGGACAATCGGGAGATCGTCGCGGGGAAACGCGTGCTCGACTTCGCGTCGGGTTCCGGCCTCGTCGGCATCGCGGCGGCGCTCGCGGGGGCGGCGCTTGTCGAATGTTGCGATATCGATGATTTCGCAATCTCGGCAATGGCGCTGAATGCGCAGGCAAACGATGTTGAAATCACCGCGCGGCAAGGCGATCTTGTGGGGCTCGACGAGGGCTGGGACGTGGTCTTCGCGGGTGACGTATCTTACGAGCGCGACATGGCCGCGCGCGTCACGGACTGGCTGGCCAGCCTTCGCGCACGCGGCGCGACCGTGCTCATTGGCGACCCCGGCCGCAGCTATCTGGCGCGCGACCGGTTGACCGAGATCATCTCCTATCAGGTGCCGGTGACGCGGACGCTTGAGGATGTCGAGATCAAAGCGACGGGTGTCTGGGCGTTCCGTTAGCCGCATAGGCCATCCGCAGATCGAGCGTGCCGCGTTCGCCAATGGCATCGTAGTTGGTGGCGAGCCAGACTTTCGCGGCGGCGCGGCCGATATCCCGCAATTGCTGGAGGAACGGCCAGGCCGCACTCATGCGCGACGCCGACGAGAAGGCCTTGAGCGGCTCCTCGCCGTCGATACGATGCATGAAGGGGCGCATGTAATCGTCGCGTGACAGCTTTCCCGAATCGATGAGGCGGTTCACGAAATCGATCGCGCGCAATTCGCCGAGCAACGCGCCGTTGAAGGTGATCTCGTTGAGCCGATTCTGGATCTCGCGGGCTGTGCGTGGCGTGCCGTCGCGCTCGATCGGATTGACCTGCACGATGACGATGTCGGGGCAGGCCGTTTTGTAGAACAGCGGGAAAAGGGCTGGGTTGCCGAGATAGCCACCATCCCAATAGGGCGTGCCGTCAATCAGCACAGCCTGAAACGCGAAGGGCAAGCAGGCTGACGCGAGCACGTGATCGGCGGTGAGATGGGGACGCTCGAAGATCGCAATATGGCCGGTGTTCACGGCGGTCGCAGCCACGAAGATCTTCAGATATTTGCAAGCCCGCACCTTCTCGAAATCCACCATGCGAACGAGATGTTCGCGCAGCGGGTTTATGTTCAGCGGGTTGAACTCGTACGGGCTCGCATAATGCGTGACGAAGTCGAGCCAGACCTGAACGGGCGAACCGTCCGCGTTCCAGCCTTTGAAATATTGATCGACGATGTTGCGAAGCGGCCCGGAC
>JAQGKN010000681.1 GCA_028290085.1 Hyphomicrobiales bacterium | reverse complement strand
ACGCGTGGTCCGATGGATGAGCCGTACGCCAAGCTGCTCCTCGAGCGCCGAGAGATGTCTCGTTATCAAGCCTCGTGACGTTCCCAGCCTCGCAGCGGCTTTGGAGAAGCCACCATGAGTTACGACTGCCACGAAACTACGAATATTCTTCAGCTCATCCAACGGGCGATCCTGTCCCTTCACACATTCCGCGTTGTCACCGACCCGCTTGTCCGATGACACGATAGTATGATGGCAGGCGTAATATTCTGAAGCAACTTCTGTGCCTCGCTTGCAGCAGACCGCCGACAACAGCCGAACCGTAGCGGCGCACGCCTTGTTCGTTGGAAAGGGCCGCTTTTCTCAGGTGGTCATACCCACGTCGAGCGGGGCGACCATCTTCAAACCGTCAATTCTGACCCCGCTGCCCGAGCGGCCGCTGCGCTGATCGCTCGGGATCGGACGACCGTTTTCATCGCGCAACCAGAGACGAAGTAGATGACGGCGCCTCTCCATTTCTGGCCAATCCCAATATTCCCGCCGCGTATGCAGCGTGACGAAGTTATTCAAGAACTGAATGTCGCCGGGATCGAATCCGATATCGACGGCGCAAGCGTTTGCGGTCTCGCGGTAGAATGCGATGGCCTCTGCCTGCGCTTCCGTGAATGGGGGCACGCCGGGAAGCCCTTGTGCCTTGTCGATCGCGGCACCTGCACCAATGGCGCTGAAGTAGCCGTTCGTGAACGAAAAAATCGGTTGCTTGAACCAGGGTGCTTCACCCCGATTGTTCTCGCCCGTATGAGAGCGATAAAAATCCTGGGTGAGAACTTCTGCGAGATCCGGGCGCTGTTCCAGAATCCGATTGTAAATGGCAACCGAACTCGCGACACGACTGGCGCCGCCGCTCTTCGAAGGCATCAGGCAGAGAAGACCGACGTAGTCGCATGCGTCAGCGTGAAACCGCAATTCGGCGGAGGTCATATAGCCACGCGTCTGCGCATCGGCGTAATTGCCGCCCAGATCCTTGACGTGCCCCAGGACATGGCCGAATTTATTCTGGACCATCATATGGCCGAGATAGCCGCCCAGTCCGAGATAAGCGATGACCGTCTCCTCCCGGCTGAATCGCTCGATCGGAAAGCCCTTGAGCATCACAATGCCGCGTCCATCGGTCAGCTCGTGATGCACATCTGTTAAAGTGTCGCTGAAGCGTGACAGCGGGAAGCGTTCGCGTGTCACCTCTTCGATCGGCAGCCCGGTCGCGCGAAAGACCCGAATGCCCTCGGCTAGCTCGTCGGCATCGTGCTCGGATATTTGATAGCTCCAGGTCCCCACGTCGGCGAGATCGCGCGAGGTCCAATCGGCCGGATCGACGACTGGCATCATCGCCTTTGCAGGCTCGCGTTTACTGAGGTGATAGGTTTTGAACCCGGTCATCGTACGTTTCCTCCGCGGTGAAGTGACAAAATCTGACCAGACTGCTCAATTCAAGTGCAATCAAGGATCGCAAATTAAGGGCACCCCGATAAGATCCAAGATGGTAGACATTCTGTTGACTCATTAGCCACAGACGAAGAGGTACCTGCTTTCATAGCCGTTTCTCAATCTTCATCGTGTCAAATTCCCGGACCTTTCGATGGACCTGTCTCGCATTTGCTGTAACCTATATTGTGAGGTCTGCTGGGCAGGCGCCGGGTGCCGGTCATAGCAGAGGCTGCCCGCGTGATGGTAGGATGACTTGATGCTGACGTTGTGTCGGAGAGAAACATGAGAACCCACGGCTCGACCCAAATCACTTGCGGGACGTTGGCGCTCGGTTTTGCGCTTATGAGTACCGGTGCGCACGTCTCCGCCGGAACACTGGATCCCGTGGCGGATTTCTATCGCGGCAAAACAATCAATTTCTACATTGGATATACGGTCGGCGGGACCTACGATCTGTATGCGCGGCTCGTTGCCCGCTACATGGGAAAGCACATTCCCGGAAATCCAGTTATTCTCCCGCGAAATATGGCTGGGGGCGGCAGTCGCATCGCGGCCGGCTATGTGGCCAAAGTTGCCGAGAAGGACGGAT
Organism: Hyphomicrobiales bacterium; assembly: GCA_028290085.1. Lineage (GTDB taxonomy): Bacteria > Pseudomonadota > Alphaproteobacteria > Rhizobiales > Beijerinckiaceae > Terripilifer. The sequence goes on along the minus strand of JAQGKN010000681.1, from coordinate 1,348 downwards.
TGTCGCTCGCCACAGCGAACCAATCCTTTGTCATCGAACAGGCCATGGGGGACAAGACGCTTCAGTTCGACGTGACGACGCTAAATTACATCGGCAACCCAATCGTCGTAAACAATGTTTTGGTTACTTGGGCCACATCAAACGTAAACACGATTGCCGATGCCAAGGCGCGGATTGTTACGATGGGTGCGACCGGTGGCACCACGTCATCACAATACCCGCGCGCAACAAATGCGCTTCTAGGTACCAGGTTCAAGATTATCTACGGCTACCCAGGAGGAAACGAGATCAACATGGCCATGGAAAATGGCGAAGTTGACGGACGTGGCAGCAACGATTGGGTTTCATGGAAAGCGACGAAGCCGGACTGGCTGCGCGACCACAAGCTCAACGTCCTCGTGCAAATTGGGCAGCGGCGTGAAGCGGACCTTGGCAACGTGCCACTCTTGTCTGAGTTGGCGTCCAATGACGAGGATAAGCAGCTGCTCGAACTCTTGTCATCCCCAATCATGCTTGGCCGACAGATCTTCACGGCGCCTGGTGTCCCTTCTGAGCGCATCGCGGCATTACGCGCGGCCTTCGACCAGACGATGCAGGATCCCGATTTCCTGAGCGAAGCCCGGCACGAGAAGCTCGATATCAATCCGGTGTCCGGTCAGGCCATGCAGGACTTCGTTGGCAAGGTCATTCGAAAAACGCCCGCCGCGACGGGCCAAAGGCTGCTCTCGATCGTTGGTGATGAGGGGGCTTCCGCAGCACGATAAGCGGGGAGGTGAATGGAAGCTGCGGCGGATCCCTGAGCGCGCTGAAGGCGACGAAGCCGGAACGGTTGGAAAAAAGCTCATGAGCGTCTTCGTGTAGTTCGGCACGCAACGACAAGCCGCCCTGCCGGATGTACAGCGGGTGACGGACTTCGCAACCACAGATCGGCAGCGGCGAGTGTTGGACCTCGTCTTGCGCCGACAAGACGAGGCATGGCCGTTCACCGCACCGCCGCCTCTCGCCAGCCCGGCTCGCAGCGCGTTCGCGGATACGATGGCCGACACCAGCTTTATCAAGGATGCGGGCTTATCTGGTGTCCGAGATGCAGCCGCTCGGCGGCGCCATCCGCGATCGTTCAGGACGTCGACACGCGCGAGGCACGTGGTCGAGGACGTCTGCAAGCCGCTTAGTCCACCGTGATGCCGGCATGTCAAAGCGAGCGACGTGACGTCCGTAGTCTGTGCATTTGATGCCGTAGTCAGCTCCGACTTGCGCGCTTGGCTCAGGCCTGAATTGATTATTTTCGCAACGCGGTCGTCCGTTCTATGAAGTGTAACGGCGATTCGTCGGCCGACTTCGCGACGTC
>JAQGKN010000280.1 GCA_028290085.1 Hyphomicrobiales bacterium | reverse complement strand
ATCCGGCTTTGTCCCAAGAAATCCGTTGTTGCGCCCGACCAGTCGCCAGCGAGTAGCAACGCGCGTGCCGTCTGGGCTTTCGAAAATGTCGAGAACTTCGAATTTCAGGTCATTGATCTGCCTCTGGAACTCGACCACCCATGCTTTGAAGGCATCACGCGTGGGGATGTCGTGCCCACCTGATGTGATCACAAAGTCCTTGTGAACCAAGGCATCGATTGCTTCCGGGTTTTGTGGAAAATGCCAAACCTCGTTCCAGAAGCGCTGAACAATTTCAATTGCTGAGTTTGCTTTCATCGAATTATCCTTCCGGTTGGGGCGCTGAGGCGCCCTTGGTTGATGCAGACCAGACAACGCCCTTATTCACGACGCGGTCATAGAGATCGACAATGTCTTGGACCAAGAAAGCGGCCGCAGCCGGAAGGCATCATCTCGCCAGAAGTCCATGGCTCCATAGGCGCATGTAGGGCTGGGAGCGAACCGTGTTTTATCTCTTGACCCGCCTATCGTGAGATCACCTCGAGCATACATGCGGGACCAACTTAGAGCGCCTGAGCTGGCTTGGGTTACGAAGCCCGGAGCACCATATTCAGGTCAGGCCGAAAGGCGAGCCATCGAGGGAGCCGTTCGACCATCTACGGTGATGCCGGGGAACCCGAGCATCGGCGCGAGAGTTTCGTTGTTCTCAGCCGGGAAATTCAATTTCGGCTTGGAAACATCGTTGAGCTTTTCCATCTGCTCGGCAGACAGCAATACAGCGAGGGAATCGAGATTGGCTTTGAGCTGGTCGAAGCTTCTTGCGCCGATAAGGGTGGAACTGACGCCAGGGCGCGACCTGACCCAAGCCAGCGCAACCGCGGCGGAACTGACGCCAAGCTCCGAGGCGACCTTGGCCACCTCCTCAATGACATCGTAGTCTGCCTCGCTTGGAACACCACCAAGCCTGTGCGCTTCGTGTCGATTTCGCCTTGGCCGCTGCGCCTGAACTTTCCGCTCAAGAAACCGCTCTTAAGCGGGGACCACGGCATGACGCCCATTCCCATTCCCCGCGCCAACGGAAGCAGTTCACCTTCGCTGGTTCGTTCAAGCAGCGAATACTCGATTTGCAGCGCAATGATCGGCGCCCAACCGCGGAAATGTGCGATGGTCTGAGCCACGCCCGTCTTCCAGGCGGGCGGCGTGTCTGAAAAGCCGACATAACGGATTGATCATCCAGGCCGCGCAACGTCTCCTCGATCGGTGCTGCTTGATCCCAATTGTGCAACCAGTAGATGTCGATGTAATCGGTCTTGAGTCCGCTTCAGCGAAGCTTCGCATTGCTGTATCATACTCTTGCGCCCAGCCCCGCCACCGTTCGGGTCGCCTGGAAACAGGCTACAATAAAATTTAGTGCTGAGTACGATTCCATCACGGCGAAGGTCGCTCTGCCGCAGGTAGTTTCCGATGATTTCTTCGGAGTGCCAGGCAGTATAGATGTTGGCGATGTCGATGAAATTACCACCACAATTGATATACTCGGAAAGCATCGCTTGAGATACTTCCTCACTCGCGCCCCAGCCAAAGTCTTCGCCGAACGTCATGGTTCCCAGGCAAAGAGGGCTTACGCGCAGGCCTGAACGTCCGAGGGTGATAAAGTGACCCAGAGGCATGCGAAGGCTCCGTCATTAACAACGTTTTCGCAAACCTAGATCCCCCACACCGAATTATGAATGTTTGAAAGTGTGAGATTATGCGAGATCGCAGGTATATGTGCTTTGTCCCGTTCACGCGTTCCGGTGCTTCGGCGATACTACAGCACGGTATTTTGCAGACTTTTTACAGAGTGCGGCAGCGCAGCCTTGGCCGACCGCGGATTTTTGTTTGCACATCGATCTTCGCGCCTCGATATCCGACCGGCTTTATTCAGCCACTCCGAGCTTTCTTGGCGAGAGCAATGACATGCGGCGGCAGAGCAAGCGTCTCCTCAATGAGTTTCTGCAACTCTTCGCCTGTGAGAGTGGGCCCAAAATCAATCTTCTTTTCACGCGTGAACGCGATCAATTCAGGGTCGCTCATCGTGTCGGCGAATGCTTTCCGAAGCGCTGCGATCCGATCCGCGGGTATGCCGGGCGTCGCCATGATTGAGCGACCCATCGCATTGCCCATTGCAAACAAGTTTAGCGCGCGCCGCTCGTCCTCATTACGCCCGAGTTCCATCATGAGCGGTACGTTGGGGAGATCCTTGTCGCGCGAGGTCGCATACTGCACGAGTATGTTCACTTTACCATCTCGTAGCCACTCTGCATTATCGACTTTCATCGACGCCCAGGCCTTGCTTCCGCCTTCCACTTCGCCGCGTTGCATCGCGAGGTTCGTCTCAGCATTGCTCGGAAAGGCTGGAATCACATTGAACTTTGTGCCCGCAAGCTGATTAAGAGCGTTCAGATAAAAGACAGTCGGCGAGGCGACTCCTGAACCTCCCATGATTGTCTCGCGCCTTCGTGCGTCATCAAGAGTTTTGGTCGGTGACGTATGCCAAGTGTAGGTAACTTCAACGACCGGCGCCACACGTCCAATCCACGTAAATTGCCGGGCGTCGTACTGCACTCCTTCAGTGCCGAGCACCTGTTCGATGGCAACTGACTGAGGGGCAGCGGCAATGACAGTGCCGTCGCGGGGCGCCGCACCATAAACCCAATTGGCCATTCGTAGATGGCCTGCACCCGGCATATTCTTCACAACAATGGATGGGGTACCTGGCATGTGCCTACCGAGGTAGCGGGCGATAAGTCTTGCGTACAAGTCGTAGCCGCCGCCCGGGTCTGTTCCAACGTAAAGCTCGATCGTCTTGCCCTTGTAGAAGGCCTCGACGGAAGGGGCCTGGGCTAGTACCGCGCCGGGGCTGAGTGTCGCGAGAGCAGTGCAGAACGCCACCGCGCGTCGCGTCGGGAACCATGACATCAAACGTTTCCTCTTCATG
>JAQGKN010000279.1 GCA_028290085.1 Hyphomicrobiales bacterium | reverse complement strand
TCATCTTCTCATGGAGACCATGCATGTTACGCCGGTCGTTGATTGCATGCCTCTTGAGCGCCACGCTGCCGGCGATCGCAGCGCCAGCCTCAGACCCGGCACGGTCGGCGGCACTGAGCGATGTACTATTCGTGGATGCGATTACCTGGGGCGTGAATGGCTCCACCATGACCGCGTTCCAGTCCATGGGTCGCGAGAAGTGGCTGCAATCGCAGCTTCATCCGCGCAGCACGATTCTTCCCGGCGCTGTTCAGAAGCAGCTGGATGCGATGCCGGTGACGCAGCGCTCTGTCCTCGATCTCTCCATGGATTTCGATACACAGGCGCGCGCCAATGGTCAGATCACCGATCCCGACCAGAAGGAGGCGGCGCGCAAGGTCGTGCAGAACGCCATGAACGAAATCCTGCGGCAGGCCACTGCGGCCAGCATCCTGCGTTCGCTCTATTCACCCGATCAGCTTCAGGAGCGGATGACATGGTTCTGGTTCAACCATTTCAATGTGCATCCCTCCAAGGCCAACAACCGGCTGCTGATCTGGGATTATGAGACGAAGACGATCCGCGCCCATGCGCTGGGGAGATTTCGCGATCTTCTCGGCGCGACGCTGCGCCACCCTGCCATGCTGCGCTATCTCGACAATGCCGAAAATTACGTCGGCCATATCAACGAGAATTATGCGCGCGAGATCATGGAGTTGCATACGATGGGCGTGGGCTCCGGCTATACGCAGAAGGATGTCGAAGAACTCGCGCGGATTCTCACCGGCGTCGGCGTCGATATACGGCGCGACATCCCCGATGTGAAACCGGAACAGCGCGCGCTGATCCTTCGCGACGGCGTGTTCACCTTCAATCCGCGCCGCCACGATTTCGGCGACAAGATCTTCCTGGGTCAGCTCATCAGGGGAAGCGGCTTTTCCGAAGTCGAGCAGGCGCTGGATATTCTCTGCAAGCAGCCCGCGACGGCGCAGCGTCTTGCGCGCCAGATAGCCACCTATTTCGTGGCCGACGACCCGCCACGGGCGCTGGTGGACCGTTTGGCGCAGCGGTTTTTGCAAACCGACGGCGAGATTGCGAACGTGCTGGACACATTGTTCCACTCGCTGGAGTTCAACGCCTCGCTCGGAACCCGGTTCAAGGACCCCGTGCGCTTCATCTATTCAGCCGTGCGTCTCGCCTATGATGCCAAAGTGATCGTCAATGTAGCGCCGGTGCAGAGCTGGCTCAATCGCCTCGCCGAAGGCCTGTTCAACCATCAGACGCCGGACGGTTTTTCGATGCTCTCGTCGGCATGGAACGGGTCGGGACAGATGGTGGCGCGGTTTGAAATCGCCCGCCAGATCGGATCGGGCCCCGCGGGCCTTTTCAAGGAGGGGCCGAATGCTGTCGAGCAGCCCGGCTTTCCACAACTTCAGAACGCGCTCTATTTCTCCACCTTGCAGCAGGTTCTTTCGGGCCAGACCCGGGAGTCCCTCGACAAAGCGGTTTCGCAGCAGGACTGGAACACGCTGTTCCTGTCCTCGCCGGAGTTCATGCAATGAATGCCGATGACAAGAGGATCATGTCCATGGATCGTCGTGCTTTCCTCGCAGGCCTCGCCTCCACCACGGTTGCGGGCCATGTCTGGGCGGCGCCGAAGGTGGATGCGAAATTGCTCGTCGTGTTCCTGCGCGGCGCCTATGATGCGGCCAATGTCGTCATTCCGGTGAGCAGCGACTTCTATTACGCGTCACGCCCCAATCTGGCGATCGCGCGACCTAATCCCGCCGTGGCGACATCGGCGCTGTCGCTCGACAGCAATTGGGGCCTTCATCCGGCGCTGAAAGATACGATCTTCCCGCTGTTTCAGAAGGGGCAGGCAGCGTTCATTCCCTTTGCGGGAACTGACGACCTGACGCGCAGCCATTTCGAAACTCAGGACACAATCGAACTCGGCCAGACCGTCGGCGCCAGCCGTAATTATCGTTCCGGCTTCATGGCGCGGCTGGCCGCCGTCCTCACGGGCGCGCGGCCCATCGCCTTCACCGACCAGATGCCGCTGTCCTTCCAGGGACCCGCCTCCGCGCCCATTCCGAATATTGCAATCAACAGCGTCGGCAAGGCGGGTATCGACGAGCGTCAGGCTGCCCTGATCGCGGCCATGTACAGCGGCAAGCCGCTGGGCGCGTCCGTTCGCGAGGGGTTCAAGGTACGCGACGAGGTGCTGAAGACCGTCAACGACCATATGATGGAGGCGAGCCGTGGCGCCGTCTCGGCCAAGGGCTTCGAGCTTTCGGCGCGACGGATTGGACGCCTCATGCGCGAACAGTTCAACCTCGGCTTCGTCGAAGTCGGCGGCTGGGACACGCATGTCAATCAGGGCGCCGCGAACGCTATCTCGCCGAGCGCCTCGGCGAACTCGGGCGGGGACTGAGCGGCTTTGCGGAAGAGATCGGCCCTCAGTGGAAGGACACGGTGGTCGTTGTCGTCTCCGAATTCGGGCGCACCTTCCGCGAGAACGGCAATCGCGGCACCGACCATGGTCATGGCAGCGTCTATTGGGTGCTCGGTGGCGGCCTGAAAGGTGGCCGGGTCGCGGGCGAGCAGACGGCCGTCGATCAGGCGCATCTGTTTCAGGACCGCGATTATCCCGTCCTGACCGATTACCGCGCCCTGCTCGGCGGTCTGTTCCAGCGTATGTACGGGCTCGATCAGACAGCCCTGCAACGCGTCTTCCCGTCAGGGAAACCGCGCGATCTGGCGCTGCTCTAGGGCAAGCGCCCGCCGGAAGACGCTCCGGCGGGCAAGCGGATTACTCGACCAGCTGCCTGGCTTTGGCCACGTCAGCCGGCGTCGAGGCGTAAACGCGCCGCAGATAGCCCTCGACCTCTTCACCGCGCATCGGATCGACTTCGAGGCGGCTCTTGCTCGTGAGGTCCAGGAAGGCCGGGTCTTTCATGCTCATATCGAAGGCGCGACGCAGTACTTCTGCGCGGTCGGCGGGAATGCCGGGGGGTGCTGCGAAGGAGCGACCCACCTCGGTGGGCGAGAGGAGAACCGTGAGGGCGGCGCCCTGCGTTGCCGGATCGGAGAATGAGCCGATCAGCGGCACGTCCGTCAGCTCCTTGTGCGCCTGCGGTGCCATTTGCACGAGAATGCGGATCTTCTTGTCGGCAAGCCATTCAGATTTCGTGGCCTTGAGGCTTTGCCAGGAGTCGCACACGCCATCGACTTCGCCGGTCTCCATCGCGAGGCGAATGTCGGTGCTGCCGGGATAGCCGGATACGATCTTGATGTTGGCGCCTGCCACATGCTTCAGCAAAGCGGTGTTCATGTAGCGAATGTCTTCAACGCCGGTGACGCCGAAGGTCGCGGATTTCGTCTTGAGATCGTTCAGTGTCTGGATGTCCGACTTATACCAGACGGAACACACCTGGATGTCCTTCGAGGCGGTGCCGATCCACGTCAGCTTCGACGCGTTGAGCTTCACCGTGTCCGGCTTCAGGAGGGGCGCGATCAAGAGCCCATTGTCGAAAATGCCGAAGCTCAGCCCGTCCTTGGGGGCCGCGTCCTGAAGGTAGATAGCCAGACGCAGGCTGCCCGCGCCCGTCATGTTGCGGACGACGACAGTCGGGTTGCCGGGGATGTATTTGCCAATCGCAGTGGCGAGTGCACGCGCATAGGCATCGTAGCCGCCGCCCGTCGGAAAGCCCGCGAGGATCTCGACCGTCTTGCCCTTGTAGAATTCGGCCGGCGTCTGCGCGGCTGCGGGCGTCTGCAAAGCAGCGCCGAGCCCCAACGCGGTCAGGGCCTGCATTGTCCTCAGAAAACTCATGATCGCTCCCGTCAGCAAAATTGCGTCCGGGAGGTCCAAGCAAGGATTGCGCCTGCATCACCCGCGAGATGATGAGAACGCGACCGCATGAAGGCGTCAAGCGCCGTCAGTGCCCGCCTGCCTCTGGCGTGAGCGGGCGCGGCGCACGCATCAGCAATGTGACCGAGACGAGCGCGAGGTAGAGAAGGCTAAGGATGATGAAAACATCCCCCATCGCCATGACGAGCGCCTCCCGCCGCACCAGAAGCGACAGGCGGCGGGTGGCGGCCAGCGTGGCATCCGACCCGAGCGCGGCATAGACGCGGGTCAGGTTCGCCAACGTCTCCTCGGCTGCCACACGGCCCCACGCCACACGCTCGTGCAGACGGGCCAGATGCAGGTCCATGCGATCGTTCATCATTGTATTGATGAGCGCCAGCCCGACCGCGCCACCAAAATTGCGGGTGAGATTGAATAGTCCGGAGGCATTTTTCAGCTGGTGCGGCGGCAATGTGCCTAGCGCGAGGGACGTGATGGGCACGATGCAGAACATCAGCGAAATGCCCCGCAGGATCTGTGGCAGCATCAACTCCCAGAAACCCCAATCCTTCGTGACCAGCGAAGCGGCCAGCGTCCCCATGGCCGAGCCCACGAAGCCGATCACGATCATGATGCGCAGGTCGAGCCTTGTGCTGAGAAAGCCGGCGATGGGTGCGGTCAGAAACATGGCGATGCCGGAGACGAACATGGTCTCGCCGATCTGCAAGGCGGAATAGCCCCGCACGCGGGCGAGAAACACGGGGTAGAGATAGGTCAGCCCATAGAGGCCAATGCCCATCGTCAGGGACAGGATCGAGCCGGTCCAGAAATTACGATCACCGAAAGCGGTGAGATCGACGATGGGGCTCTTGGCGGTGAAGGCCCGCCAGAAGAACAGCGCTGCGCCCAGAATGGACACCAGGAGCGCGATGACGATGAGCTCGCTCTCAAACCAGCTTTTCGAGGGCCCCTCCTCCAGCATGTATTCGAGCGCGCCAAGAAACGCGGCCATGCCGATCAACCCGCCCCAATCGAAGTCGCTCAGCAGCGACAGGTTCGGCTTGTCGAAATCGACGAGGAACCACGTCGCGAGTGTGACCAGCAGGCCGGGGATGATGTTGACGAGAAACAGCCAGTGCCAGGAAAAAGTATCCGTCAGCAGGCCGCCGAGGGTCGGGCCGATGGTGGGCGCCAGTGTCGCCACAAGGCCGATGATCGGCGTGACCACGGCCTGCTTGTTCTTCGGGAAAATCGTGAAGGCCGCCGCGAACACGGCCGGTATCATGCCGCCGCCCACGAACCCCTGCAGCGCGCGCCAGACGATCATCTCGGTGAGCGTGCTCGATGTCGCGCACATGAAACTCATGAGCGTGAACCCCGCGGCCGAAGCCGCGAACATGTAGCGCGTCGAGAAAGTGCGGGAGAGGAAACCCGACAGGGGAATCATGATGACTTCCGCCACCAGATAGGACGTCTGAACCCAGGAAATTTCGTCCGCGCTGGCCGAGAGACCCGCCTGGATCTCCGATAGCGACGCGGACACGATCTGGATGTCCAGGATCGCCATGAACATGCCGAAGATCATCGCGACGAAGGCGAAGATCTTGCGCGCATCGAAGCTCGGGTAACTGCGCGTGGGCAGCGGTTGGCGAACGGCGTCCGTGGGCATGGTGCCGCCACTCACGGCGATTGTGTCGAAGCGTGCGCTCCGGAATCGGCGCGATGCTCGGGGTATTCACGCGTATCCACACTCACGACGGCCGAAAGTCCGGGCCGCAGGAGCGCTTCCTGTGCCAGTTCCGCCGGGATCTTCACACGCACCGGTACGCGCTGCACGATCTTGGTAAAATTTCCGGTCGCGTTTTCTGGCGGCAGAAGCGAGAATTCCGAGCCGGAGGCAGGGGCGAAACTGTCGACTACGCCCTCGAAGCTGCGCTCACCTGCGGAGTCGACCGAGAATTTCACCTTCTGGCCGACCTTCAACCGCGCCAATTGCGTTTCCTTGAAATTGGCCTCGACGTAAACGCTTTGGAGCGGCACCAGTGCCAGCAGGCGCGTGCCCGCCGATACATATTGTCCGGGCTGCGCCGCGCGGTTGCCGACCACTCCGTCGAAGGGAGCGCGGATCCTTGTGGCATCGAGGTCTCGTTGCGCGCGTTCCAGCGCCGTCTGCAACTCCGACCGCAAATGTTCGGCTTCCACTTTCTGGGCCTTCAGCACAGCGAGATTTGAGCGCGCGCCTTCAAGGGCTGCCTGTGCGTTGCGGATGGACGCCAGCGAGCGGTCGCGATCGGCGAGCGCCTGTTCGGCGCGTTGTGGCGTGCCGAAGCCGCCCTTGATGAGGTTGGTGGCACGCTCATATTCCGTCGCCGCGCGCTGCGCGTCCGCCTTAGCGGAATCGAGCACCGCTTCGCCCTGCTCGATTGTCGCCACCTGCGACCGGCCCTGTTCGACCAGCCGGGAGATGGTGGCATCCTGCGTCTCGGCCTTGCGCTGCGCGGCTTCGACGGCCAGGCGATAATCACCGTCGTCCAGCGTTACGAGAACATCACCCGCCTGCACCGACTGATTGTTGTGGACGGCCACGGTGCCGATATAGCCCGAAATCTTCGCGGACATGGTCGCCGTATCGGCGCGAACGTAGGCGTCATCTGTCGAAATCATAAAGCGGCCGGTGGACCACCATTCCGACCCGAACCAGCCTGCAACGCAGAGCGCGCCGAGCAGAACGACTGGCAGCAGAATTCGCCGTTTGGATTTCACAGGGGCTTGGGTGGGCGACACGGTGTCTCTCATATCGGATCCAGCATGGAAGCGGATTTTGACCGAACGGTTCGGTCAACTGATTTGACATATCGGTCTGCGGGTCTCATAGCAAGTGACTGAACCGTTCGGTCAAAACAATTACTTAAGCGTTACAACTGGCAACTGACGTGGCAAATTCGAAGTTTGAGATGGCCGATATCTGCGGATTAGCGGATCTGACGCACCCGCCGGACGAGTCGCGCGACACGGCGAAAATCCGCCAGATCTTCGATGGGGCCCGGCAGGTGTTCCTTGCCGATGGATTTGACGGCGCGAGCATGAACGAGATCGCGCGCGTCTCCGGCGTGTCCAAGGGGACGCTCTACGTCTATTTCGACTCGAAGGAGGCGCTGTTCGTGGCTCTGATCCAGTCGGACCGCAAGCATCAGGCCGAGCGGATCTGCGAGTTCGACGAAAACGCCGGAGACCCCGGCACCGTGCTACGCCGCTTTGGGCGAAGCCTGCTCGAGCACATGACGAGCCCAGCCTCCATCGCCCATATCCGCACCGTCATTGGCATAGCCGGGAAAAATCCGCAGATAGGCACTGCCTTTTATAACGCCGGGCCAGCCTACGGGATCGAAAAGCTCGGCCAGTATCTGGCGCGGCAGGCGGAAGCCGGGACGCTGCGGCTCAACGACCCGCACCGCGCGGCGACCCACTTCATGCAATTGTGTCAGGGCGATCTATTCCGCCGCCGGCTTTTCGGAGTGCTGGATCAGGTGAGCCAGCAGGACGTTGCGGACTGCGTAGAGGAAGCGGTCTGCGTGTTCCTGCGGGCCTTTGAAGTTCGCTGACGCCAGCTATTTGGCCATCGCTTTTTCATAGTAGGACAGATCGATGTATTTCGACGGGTCCGTGAGAGTCTTCTTCGGCTCGCCAAACTGATTGCGCAAGGACAGCAGCATTTTCACGCCGTCCATGTTGATCTTCGCCGCGCGGTTGAGGCCGCCCTTGCTCGTGACGAGATCGGTGTAGACTGCCTCCGCATCCGCCTCGGAAAGCCCTTTGATGCGGCCGCGCATCACCGCGATGGCAGCCGGTTTGTCGGCAAAGACCGTGTTGGTCGCGGCGACGACGGCGCGGATGAAGGCGAGTGTCTCCTTTTCGTGCTCGCGCGCCCAGGCACGACGTACGACGAAGGCACTGCCCTGATAGGCGCCGATAGCCTCAGTTGCATCGGCCAGAATGTTGAAACCGAGTTTTTTCGCTTCGATGTCGTCAGGTGACGACAGTGCGGCCGCGACAGCTTTACCATCCTGCATGGCCTTAAGGCGGTTGGGCCCGCTGCCGACCGCGACCGACGTGAAGTCGCGCCCGTAGACGAGGCCATTCATTTCGAGAATACGCACGAGGACGATTCCGTAGCCGCTGTTCAACGCGTCGCTCGCCACAGCCTTGCCGCGTATATCGGCGAAGCTCTTGATCTCGGGCCGTGTGACGATCTTGTTCATGCCCGAGTGCACGCCCATGATCCCCACGAGATCGTAGCCCGGGATGTTCACATCCCCCTGCCCTTCCGCATTGGCGATCGTATTGTCGAACGCGATCGAAGCGAATTGCAGGCGACCGCTCATCAAGCCCTCGATGGCGGCGGTCGAGCCCCGTGTTACCTCATGGGTGACCTCAAGCCCTTCCCTGGTGAAATATCCTCGATCCAGCGCCATCCAGACCGGGAGGTTCGTCGCCCCCGCGAAGGTCGCTATGGTGATTTTCGTCTGCGCCGAGGCAGGTGCGCTCCAAAGCATCATCAGTGCGATGAAGGCGCCGAGGCGACGCAGGCGCGCCAGTACACTGTTGTTGCGCATATCCATGTGCATGCTTCCTTAGTTGACGCCGTACTGCTTCTGCATTTGCGCGACGAAGCCGTCGGCCTTCAGCTTGTCGATGATGGTGAGATCGAGGTAGTCGCGCGGGTTCTCGCTGCCCACCGGCAGATTGACCGACTTCAACTGCGTGATGACATTCGCCGCGCCATCCGTCGAGGGTGTCAGGTCGCGCGCCAGAATGCGCACGTAATCGCGATAGGTTGCGTCGATGACTTTCGGGTCGGTGACCTTGAAGCGTTTGGCGATCACTTCTTTCGCCCAAGCCTCGTCGCCCAGGCCCTTCAGCGCGCCTTCGATATAGGCTTTCAGAAAACGTGTGAGCGTCTCGGGCTGCGCCTGTGCATAGGCGCGCGTGACCACGACTGCATCGAAGATCCACGGCGTCTTGGCGGCGGCGAGATCGAGGATCGGGACAAAGCCTTTTTCCTTTGCCAACGTCGTCGCGGGCTCGAGCAGCGGTGCTGCATCGATGCGCCCAGCGACCATGGCTGCGAAGCGCTGAGTCGTGCCGCCAATCTGCGAGATCGTCATATCATCGCGCGACAGGCCCATCTGCTTGAGCGCAATGCTGATCGCAATGTCCGTCTCCGAGCCGAAGGTGCTGATGCCGATTGTGCTGCCCTTGGGCAACGGCGGTGTCTTCGCCTTGGTGCCATAGATGGCGAAGGGCAGCGTGTTGACGCTGGAGGCGATCAGCCGCAGGTCGGCGCCCTGCAGATTGGCCTGGATGGCAGGCGCGAGGCCTACGTGCATGGCCTGTATCTCGCCAGAAAGCAGCACCTGAATGCCGCGAGTTCCACCCTCCGCGCTGATGATTTCCATCTGCAACCCGTTCTTGCGGTCGAAGCCGCCGGCTTCCGCGAGATAGACGGGCAGGATCGACACCGACGGCGCAGAAATGCCCATCCTGAAGGGGATCAGATCCGCCGCGCGGACGCTGCCTGCCGTCGCCAGCAGAACGAGGCCTACGGCGCAGGCCGCTTTGCCGAAGCGGAAAAATGGATTGCGCATGTGCTCCTCCTTGATGCCCGACGTCTGCGGTCCGGCTTGTTATCGTTTTCAGCTATCCTGCTGCGCTTCGCGCTTGCGGGATACCGGAATTTTCCGGCTCGCCCTGAATCAAGCCCCAGATGCGATCTTCAAGCGCGTGAAAACGCGGGTCTCGCTTGAGACGAAGGCTGCGGGGACGCTCGATATCGATATCGACGGAAGCCCTGACGCGTCCCGGACGCCCCGAGAACACGATCACGCGGTCAGACAGGAAGATCGCTTCGTCGATCTGATGGGTGATGAAGAGCACTGTCTTGCCTGCCTTCATCCAGATCCGCAGAAGCTCTTCCTGCATGGTCTCGCGCGTCTGCGCATCGAGCGCGGCAAAAGGCTCGTCCATCAGCAGGATCTTGGGGTCCATCACCAGCGCGCGGGCGAGATTGACGCGCTGCTGCATGCCACCTGAAAGCTCATGCGGGTAGGACGCCTCAAAGCCGTTGAGACCTACCATGTCGATGAAATGCCGCGCGCGTTCGCGGGCCTCTCGCGTCTTCACATGGGCGCATTCGAGGCCATAGACGACGTTATCCAACACTGTGCGCCACGGCAGCAGTGAGGCGTCCTGAAAGACCACGGCGCGATCGGGGCCCGGCTTTGTGACCGCGACGCCGTCAACGAGAATTTCGCCGCCGCTGGCGGGGATCAATCCGTCGACAACGGAGAGGAACGTCGTCTTGCCGCAACCCGAGGGGCCGACGACGGAAACGAACTCGCCCTCGCGCACTTCGAGGTTGATGCGGTCGAGCGCGAGCAGGCTCGTGCCGGTGCGTGGCTGCTGATATTCGAGACTGACGTCGCACGCCCTGAGCTTGATCCGCATCGATGATCCCGTCATGAGGATTGCCCCGGATGTCCAGGCCTCCAGATTTACACGCGC
>JAQGKN010000244.1 GCA_028290085.1 Hyphomicrobiales bacterium | reverse complement strand
GGTGACGGTGTGGGAGGTGAAGCGGTGAGGGGAGCGATTTCTAACCCCCTCTCCCATTGGGAGAGGGGGGCCGCAGCGCGGCCGGGTGAGGGGTTACGCACCCTCGGAACCCGGGACCGCAACCCCTCATCAGTCTGCTCCGCAGACAGCTTCTCCCATTGGGAGAAGCAGGCCGCGTTGTTTGTGACACTGGAAGCCCATCCATGACCCCCGCGCTTCGCCCCTATCTCCCCACCGACGCCGCCAGCCTCGCTGCGATCTTTCAAGCCAGCATCGAGGACCTGACGGAAGAGGACTACACCGAAGCGCAGCGCGGGGCCTGGGCTGCCGTGGCTGATGATGAGGAGGCTTTTGCCGCTCGTCTTGCCGTGGGCCTGACGCTCATCGCCACCATCGAAGGTGAGCCCGTCGGCTTTGTGTCGCTGCGCGGCACGGAGGAGATCGATCTTCTTTACGTGCTGCCCTCCGCCGCGCGTCACGGCGTCGGCACGCTGCTCTGCGATGCGCTCGAAAAGATCGCCACCGCGCGCGGTGCCAAGAAGCTCACCGTCGATGCCAGCGACACGGCCGAGCCGTTCTTCCTGCAACGCGGCTATATTCCGCAAAGCCGCAACACGCGTGTCGTCGCCGACGAATGGCTCGGCAACACGACAATGTCCAAAGAACTCGTCGCCCCGGGAAAAAGCTGATGACCCGCGAACGTCTCACTCTCTTTGACACGACCCTGCGCGACGGCGCGCAGACCACCGGCGTCGACTTCTCGTTGGAAGACAAGCGCAACATTGCCGCGCTGCTCGATGGGCTCGGCATCGATTACGTGGAGGGCGGCTATCCCGGCGCCAATCCGCTCGACACCGAGTTCTTTTCGCGCAAGCCGAAGATGAAGGCCAAATTCGCGGCTTTCGGCATGACCAAGCGGGCAGGCCGCTCGGCTGCCAATGACCCCGGTGTCGCAGCACTTCTCGAAGCGCAGGCTGACACGATCACGTTTGTGGCCAAGACATGGGACTATCATGTCCATGTCGCGCTCGGCTGCACGCTGGATGAAAACGTCGAGGGCATCTCGGATTCGATCCGTCATGTGCGAGCGGCCGGTCGCGAGGCAATCCTCGATTGCGAGCATTTCTTCGACGGCTACAAGGCCAATCCTGACTATGCGCTGCGTTGCGCGCAGACGGCCTACGAGGCGGGCGCGCGCTGGGTCGTGCTTTGCGACACCAACGGCGGCACGCTGCCCCATGAGATCGAGGCCATCGTCACGGCGGTTGCGCGCACCATCCCCGGCTCGCATCTGGGCATTCACGCGCATGACGACACCGGCAATGGCGTCGCCAATTCCTTCGCCGCTGTACGCGGGGGCGTGCGCCAGATTCAGGGCACGCTGAACGGTCTTGGCGAGCGCTGCGGCAACGCCAATCTCGTGACGATCATTCCGACATTGCTGCTGAAGCCCGATTACGCGGAGCGTTTCGAAATCGGGGTCGATGCCGCGCAACTCGCGAGCCTCACCAAGGTCAGTCACACGCTGGACGAATTGCTCAACCGCGCGCCCGACCGTCATGCGCCTTATGTCGGCGCCTCGGCCTTCGCGACCAAGGCGGGCATTCATGCCTCAGCCGTGCTGAAGGACCCGCGCACCTACGAGCATGTGCCGCCCGAAAGTGTCGGCAATCGCCGCAAGGTGCTGGTCTCCGATCAGGCGGGCAAATCAAACATCCTGTCCGAACTCGACCGCCTCGGCGTCGATGTGGCGAAGGACGATCCGCGCGTGCTGCGCCTGCTCGACGAAGTGAAGGAGAAGGAGGCGCTCGGCTATGCTTATGAAGGCGCGGACGCCTCCTTCGAGCTTCTCGCCCGCAAGATTCTGGGTCAGGTGCCCGCCTATTTCGAGGTCGAGCGCTTCCGCGTCGAGTCCGAGCGCCGCCACAACGCCAACGGCGTGCTTGTCAGCGTGTCGGAGGCGGTCGTGAAAGTCTCGGTGGACGGCGAGACGCTGATCTCGGTGGCGGAAGGCAACGGTCCCGTCAACGCGCTCGATCTCGCCTTGCGCAAGGATCTCGGCAAATACCAGCGCTTCATCGAAGATCTGGAACTGCTCGACTATCGCGTACGCGTCTTCCAGGGCGGCACGGACGCCGTGACGCGCGTGCTGATCGAATTCGGCGATGCAAAGGGCGAACGCTGGTCGACGGTCGGCGTTTCCGCCAACATCATCGACGCGTCCTTTCAGGCGCTGCTCGACGCCATCAACTACAAGTTGATGAAAGCGGGCGCCTGAGCCCGCTTATTGGTCGGTGAAGCGCAGCGTGGCGTCCTTGCAGAGGTTGAGCCCGGGCATCTGGATCGTCGTTTGATCCTCGAAGAGCCCGTCGATGTCATAAAGGCAGCCGCCAGTCTTGGGCAGCTTGGCTTTGATCGAAGCGCCGCTCTCGAGATTGCGCGCGACGATCTCGGGCTCGAGCTTCTTGTTCTTCGAGACGATCGCGAGTTCGAGCAACGTCGATTCCCGCGCGTTGGACACCGTGACGACGCCCTTGGGCGCCGGCTTGGCCTTTGCAGGCGCAGCAGATGCGGGGAGTGCGATACAGGCGAACGCTGCCGCGGCCAAAACGAGCCGTGAAAAGAAGTTTTGGGGAATCATGGAGCCCTCCCGATGCGAGAGCTCATTTTATGGCCTTGTTCAAGCCACCAGCCAAGCTGCGCTGCGATTCGACCTGTGGATCAAAGACGCGGGTCGAGCGCCTTTTTCTCCACGCCCGCCCGTCCCGCCAGTTCCGCAGCCTGGCGCAGCATCGGGACGACATCGCCAATCTTCTCGGAAACGAGGTAGCGCACTTCGAACTGCTCCCGGATGAAACCGTGTTCGCGCATATGGGCGAACAGCGACAGAAGCGGCTTCCAGAAGCCACCGATGTCGGCGATCAGCACCGGCTTGCCGTGCTGCCCCAGCTGCACCCAGGTCAATTGTTCGACCAGCTCCTCCAGAGTGCCGACCCCGCCGGGCAGGGCGACGAAGGCATCCGCCCGTTCGAACATGAGCCGTTTGCGGGTGTGCATGTCCTCGACGATGATCAGCTCCTGCGCGGCCTCGAGCATGCTCTCCCGCTTTTTCAAAAAGCTTGGAATAATGCCCGTGACACGCCCGCCCGCCTCGAGAACCGCGCGCGCAACGGCACCCATCAGGCCGTGGTCGCCACCGCCATAGACGAGTCCGATATCGGCAGCCGCCAGCGCCCGGCCGAGTGCCGTAGCTGTTTCGATGAAGAGCGGATCGGCGCCTGGCGCTGAGCCGCAATAGACACAAACATTGCGAATCTTAGTCATAATCACTTTTCGCCGCAGCGCAGCGCGGGGTCAAGGCGATCGTGCTCTGGCTTTCGGCTGCTGTGGGGATTACATTCTTCAAAGTAGGTATTTTGTGAGTATAGCGATGTTTGGTCTTTCCAAGGCTTGGTTGTTCGGCATCGGAACGGCCATTGCCGTCTTCGTGGTGACGCTGCTCGCCTGGCGAGTGCTTGACCAGAAGGCGCAAGGCCCTGCTATGCCGTCGCTGGAAAGCCCCGGGCCGAAATCCTCTTCCGCCCTCACGGTTTCCCCTGCCGACCCCGTCACCGAGCGCTCTCCGTCCGGGTCCGCCGCGCTGCAGTCACCCTCCGGTCCTGCGGCAATGGCGACGGACAATAAGGCCACCGGGCCGCAGTTCGATATCGTCCGCGTCGAACCTACGGGCGAAAGCGTCATCGCAGGGCGCGCGGCGCCCAATTCCACAGTCCACCTGATGGATCGCGGGAAGGTGGTGGCCGAAGCCAAGACCGACGCCAACGGTCAATTCGCGCTGGTGCCCCCGGTTCTCGCCGGCGGCGATCACCTGCTCAGCCTCCAGCAGGCAGGGGCAGCGGCCGGCGCCGCCGACCAGACAGTTGCGGTTGCTGTACCCAGGGGCGGCAAAGGCGAGGTCATCGTCGCGCTGGCCGCACCGGGCGCAGCGACCCGTATTCTTTCCGACAAGACACCCGACTCGCCCTCAGGTGTTGCTGTCGCGCCCCCGCGCGAACTCTCGATCCGCACGGTGGAGGCGGAAGACAGCGGCGGGTTCTACGCGACGGGCGCGGGCGTTCCCGGGTCCACGATCCGGCTTTCGCTGAATGGCGCGCCGGTCGCCACCGTTCAGGCGGGTGAGGACGGGCGCTGGTCGCTTAAAGTCCAACGCGGCATGTCTGGCGGCGCCTACGAAGTGCGCGCCGATCATATGGGCGCAGACGGCAAGGTGCTCTCCCAGGCGCAAGTGCCCTTCACTTATCCTGACGCAACCCAGCGCGCTTCCGCCAATCCGGGCGCAGCGCCCGCAGCCAAGATGCCGCAGGGGGCCGACGCCGTGATCAGCGACCTGCAGAGCGTGACCGTGCAGAGAGGCGACAGCCTCTGGCGGATCAGCCGCAAGATGCTGGGTAGCGGCTTCCGCTACACCCAGATTTACACGGCCAACAACAGCCAGATTCGCGACCCTTCGAAGATCTTCCCGAACCAGATTCTCGTGGTGCCTTCCGCGACCAAATGACGGGGTGGTGCGCAACGCGCGCTTTGGGCCTATATGTCGGCAGAAGAGTCCGCTGAGTCTGGGCTCGCTGCCCGACCCCAAGAGCTCATGACCCCGCACCATAAATCCCAATCGGCTCCCCCGTCCGCGCCCACGACCATCAATTCGGAGGCCTCGCTGGCCACCGTGGTCAAGCATCTATGGCCCTATATCTGGCCCGCTGACCGCACCGACCTGAAGGCGCGAGTCGTCGGCGCCATGGCGCTACTTCTGCTCGCCAAGATCATCACCATCGCCGTGCCTTATTCCTTCAAATGGGCGACGGACATGCTGACGACGCCGGGCCATACGGACATTCCGTTGCCCGCGATCATCGCCGGCCCGATCGCGATGACGCTCATCTACGCGTTGCTGCGAAGCTTCATGCAATTCTTCACGCAGGCCCGCGACGCGCTCTTCGCGGCTGTTGCGATGAACGCCGTGCGCCGCATCGCCAATGAGGTCTTCGTCCACCTGCACCAGCTGTCCCTGCGCTTTCATCTCGAACGCAAGACCGGCGGCCTGACGCGCGTTCTCGAGCGCGGGCGCGAAGCCATCCAGCAGATCGTGCGCATGAGCATGCTCACCGGCGCGCCGACAATCGTGGAATTCGCGCTGATCCTCGGCGTGTTCTTCTTCTCCTTCGACTGGCGTTACGCACTGACCGTCGTCGTCATGATTGCGGTCTACCTGAAGTTCACGACTATCGCGACCGACTGGCGCATCTCGATTCGCCGCGACATGAACGAGAGCGACACCGACGCCAATACCAAGGCAATCGACTCGCTGCTCAACTACGAGACGGTGAAGTATTTCGGCGCCGAGGATCGCGAAGCCGTGCGCTACGACCGCTCGATGGAGCGCTACGAGCGCAACAGCGTGTCGAGCTACGTGTCGCTCGCCGTCCTCAACTCCGGCCAGGGCTTCATCTTCTCGATGGGCCTGATGGTCGTGATGTTCCTCTGTATTTCGGGGATCCGCAACGGCACCAATACGATCGGCGATTTCGTGCTGGTCAACGCGATGATGATCCAGCTCTACCAGCCCCTCAACTTCATGGGCATGGTCTATCGCGAGATCAAGCAGGCGGTCATCGACATCGAAATGATGTTCCAGATCCTCGGCCAGAATCCCGAGATCCAGGATCACCCGGGCGCACCCGCCTTGAGGGTCGACCGAGCCGCGGTGAAGTTCGACAACGTGCAATTCGCCTACGATCCGGCTCGCCCCATCCTGAAGGGCATCAGCTTCGAAGTGCCTGCCGGGCAGACGCTCGCTATTGTCGGCCCCTCGGGTGCTGGCAAGTCGACGATCTCGCGCCTGCTGTTCCGCTTTTACCAGCCGCAGGCGGGGAGGATTCTGATCGACGGACAGGATATCGCCACGGTCACACAGCACTCGCTGCGCGAGGCCATCGGCATGGTGCCGCAGGACACGGTGCTTTTCAACGACACCATTGCCTACAACATCCGCTACGGCCGCTGGGACGCGACCGATGCCGAGGTCGAGGAGGCCGCGCGCTCAGCGCAGATCGACGACTTCATCAAGAGCATCCCGCGTGGCTACAAGGCGCAGGTCGGCGAACGCGGCCTGAAGCTGTCGGGCGGCGAGAAGCAGCGCGTCGCCATCGCGCGCACCATCCTGAAAAGCCCGCCGATCCTGATCCTAGACGAAGCAACCTCGGCGCTCGACACGTTCACCGAACGCGAAATCCAGGTCGCGCTCGACCGCGTGTCGAAGGGGCGCACGACGCTGGTCATCGCGCACCGCCTCTCGACCATCGTCAACGCCGACGAGATCCTCGTGCTGGACAAGGGCGAGATCGTGGAGCGCGGACGCCACGAGGAACTGCTATCGGCCAACGGCGTCTACCACGCCATGTGGAACCGCCAGCGCGAAGTCGACGCAGCTCAGGAAGCCATCCGTCGCGCGGCGGAAGAAGAAGGCAAGAGCGTGCGGGTGGAGATCGAGGCGTAGCTTCAGACCAGCTCGAGAAGGCGCGCGGGCGGGTCTCCCGCCTTGCGCTGGCTGGGTGCCACATCGACGCTGACGGAGAGTTTCTGTTTGCCGGAGCCCCGTATCACACCGTCGATGGGCGACACATCCGCATAGTCGCGGCCGCGCGCGATCACGATGTGGTCATTGCTTGCGATGACCGCGTTTGTCGGGTCGAAATCGATCCAGCCGAACGAAGGCCCGCACCAGAGCGACACCCAGGCATGGGATGCATCGGCGCCGACAAGGCGCGGCTTGCCTGGCGGGGGCAGGGTGCGAATATAGCCGCTGACATAAGCAGCGGGCAGACCGAGCCCGCGCAGGCCCGCGATCATGATATGCGCGAAGTCCTGACACACGCCGCCGCGCGCCTCGAAGGCTTCCGACAGCGGCGTCGTGACCGCCGTCGCCTTGGGATCGTATTTGAAATCATCGCGGATGCGGGTCATCAGCTCGGCGGCGGCCTCGACCACCGGACGCCCGGGCTCGAAACTCTCTCGCGCATAGATCGTCGCGGGTTCATGCAGCGGCACGAGACGGCTGGGATAGAGAAAATGCGCGGGCGCGCTCGGCGCGAGACTGGACGAGCCAAACGCATCATGACGAACGTCTTCCCATTCGGGCGTCAGGGCAGCGGCGGGCGCGGCGCGTCGCTCCACCTCGACGCGCGACAAGGCCGTGATGCGTAACTCGCGATGTGGCGCTTCGATGGTCACTGTGATGACGCGCGTGCCGAAAAAATCGACTCGCTCCGTCGTGATGGCGGGCGTCGGCGCAACGTCGAGGCCGCTGTCGAAAACGCGCTGGCCTTCTTCGTTGCCGGGCAACAGCCGAAGTGTGCAGCGGGACGACGCAACCGTCGTTTCATAACGGTAAGTCGTGACGTGGCGGATATCGTAGATCACGCGAGGTCCATCAATCTGTCGGCGCGTCCGCTGCCAGGCCCTTGCAGGAAGTATCTTTGTGCGATGGCCTCGGCGAGGCTCATCAGCCGCTGCTCAATCGACAAAATCTTGGCCGGGTCGATCTGGTCGGCATCCTCGACCGAAAGATCAGAGACCAGCTTGACGCTGAGCCGCCGTGGCGTCTGCAGAATGCCATCCTCGCGCAGGAGCGGCAGAGTCGCCAGATGTTCGTCGATGAGCTCGGCCTGGAACGCGACCGAGCGCGGGTTGAATGTGTCGAGCAGCACCATGTCGCGCACCGGCGCGAGCGCCACGCCGACGAGATAGCGCGAGCGATAGGTGATCTGCGAATCGATAAGATCGAGCAGCACGTCGAGATTGTCGGCCGTCGCATCCTTGTCGGCGAACTGACGTGCGATGCGGCATGTGTTGATACCGCGCTCGACACGGCGCCCCATGTCGAGAAAGCGCCAGCCCGCAACGCGATTGACGTTTTCCTGAACGAGGCCGGATAGCGCCGCCATGATGCGCAGCGCGGAATCTGCCTGATCGAAAGCTTCCGTTTCCGAAAGGGGCGCGGGCGCATCGCTCGAAAGCGCGGTTTCCAGCGCGCGCAGCAGCAGCCACGCATCGGGCGACAGGCGTTCGCGGATGACGGAGGCCGCGCGTCGTGCCGCGCTGGCGAGCGACACCGCCGAGCCGTGATGCGCGCGGTCGTGCAGGGCAGCGGCGGCGATCTCCGCCGTCGTGCCGTCCTCGATCTCGTCCGACACGGCGCCCCAGGTCGAGAGCATTTTCTCGAGGCGTTCGTTCGATTGGCGCGAACCGCCGCCGGCGGAATCGGGATCCATGACCCGGCTGCAAAGACAGCGCACGAGCCGCAGCGTCGCTTCCGCGCGCTCCAGATAGCGCCCGAGCCAGAACAGATTGTCGGCGGCGCGGCTCGGCAGATTGCCGAGCAGGCGGCGGATCTTCACACTGTCGGTCGAAGGGAGCAGCGTGCTCATTTCGACGGGCTTGTCCGAAAGCACCCAGACATCGGCGGATTGCACGCCTTCGCCCATCGATACGGCGCGCGCATCCGAGCGGTCCGACACGCGGCAGAAGCCGCCGGGCATGATCTGCCAGCCCTCGTCGGTGCGCGCCGCGAACACGCGCAACACGAAGGGACGGGGTGTCAGCTTGCCGTTTTCCCAGACGGGCGTCGTCGAAAGCTGGACGACTTCCTGTCCGACGTAATCGACGCCGCGC
>JAQGKN010000599.1 GCA_028290085.1 Hyphomicrobiales bacterium | reverse complement strand
GACAGCCTTGATAGCAGCTTCGAGGACGGCGGCTTCGGTGTAAGTGCCGGCGGCATAGAAACCGGGATCGTAGCCGAAATCCTTGCGGAAGGCAGCGGCGAAATTGTTGTTCAGCGGGCTATCTATGCCTGCCGAATACCAGCACGCGGTAACGATTCCGAGCGCTTCGTCACCCATGTTCCGCAACACGGATTCATCAAGCGCCGTCATTCCGCCGATAATCTTGATCTGCTTGTCGAGACCGTATTCCACGAGCTGGCGCACGAAGCGGAAGCCGTTGGAGCCAGCAAAGCCGAGGAAAATCGCGTCGGCATTCGTGTTGAGCTGCGCGACATAGGTGCCGTAGTCCGGCGCGGTCAGCGGCGGAAACAACTTCTGGACGATTTGCCCGCCATTATCCTCGAAGACGCGCTGGAAGCCTGCGCACATCTCATGCCCATAGGCGATGTCGTCGGCGATGGTGATCATGCGCTTGTATTTGAGGTCCTTCGCCGCATATTCGGCGAGGGGATGCGCGCATTGCGCCGAGGTCGATGTGCCGCGCACGAACCATGGATTGGGGTTGCGTTGTGTCATGTCTTCGGCGGCGGCGACCGATAACGTCGGCATTTCACGCGCGCGCAGATAATCGTCGATGGCGAGTGCCTCGAAGGCCGCGAGCGGGCCGACGATGCAGTTCACATTGTTCTTTTCAACCAGCTCCTGCGTCTTGGTGCGGGCCGTCGCGGGAACGCCACCTGTGTCTGCGACGAGCAATTCCACCTTGCGTCCGCCCAGCTGGTTATTGCGCTCGTTGAAATACATGACGAGCGCGCGTTCCATGTCGATGCCGCCCGATGCGAGCGGCCCGGTCTTGACCGTCAGCAAGCCTACCCGAATGGGGTCGCCCGATTGTGCCCGGACAATGGCCGGCATGGACACGGTTGCGAGCGCTGCGCTCGCGGTTCCCCTGACAAACGTACGGCGTGAAATGCTCATGAGCCTCTCCTCCTGGCGCGAGATCGCTTGTCCGGAATGTTGATTTTGTGTGTCTCGAATGCCCCGGCAGCTTTTCGAGTTAGTCGATGATTGGAAGCAGAATGTAGTTCGTTCCTTCCGCGTCGATATGAAGTGTGGTGACGCCGTCGAAAACAGCGGCTGGCCGGTCGCGCGGGTCGTTGTGCAGGAAGGGGCCGCAGCCCAGCAGTTCGTTCTTGAAGTTCGACAGTCTGGTGCCCGTCGTCTTCTGCCATTCGTAGTCCTTGCCGCGCACCGACAACGCGATGCGATATCCGGCGGGCACGACGATCGAGGTTGGCCACAGCTCGATATCGAGATCGACGGGAATGCCTGGCGTGAGCGGCCGCACCTCGTCGTGCGCGTGATAGGGCCACCATGGTTTCGTCAGCGCCTGGTCGATCTTGCGATGCGATGCGCGCAGCCAGCCCTGTGCCACAGGCGTATGTGGATCGATCGCGCCCATGAATGTGACTTCGCGCATGTCGGACGAAAAGACCCGGAAGACGAGAAACAGGTCCGCGTCTTCGGTCGTCGACGCCACTCGCAAATGTGCGGAGAGTGGCCCGGTAATCTCGGTGTCGCGCGACATGGGCACTGACAAGAACGTCAGCCCATCGCCGAAGCCCTGGAACGAAGGCGCTGCTTTGTCCTTCGGCGCCTCCAGCGAGAGCTTGTCACCATCGAGGTAGAACTTCGTCCAGCGGCTGCGCGCCAGTGGCCATTCGTTCTCTTCGCGCTGTTCGAAACGGTCGACGTGCCGAACCTGCAGCGTGACGCGTTTGGTCTCACCCCAGCCGTTCTTTTCGCCTTTGAGGAAATGATCGAAGAATCGCAGTTGAAGGTCGCGGCCGTAATCGGTGTAGAAATGCGTCCAATGTTCGAGGCCATGCGCTTCGAGCCATTTGTCTTTGGATGCTGCGCGCATGAAGGCTTCGAAGTTGCCGCGCGGATGCAGGCCTTGGCCGCCCCAGTTCGCAGCCGACAGGAACGGCACGTTCACACGGCTCCAGTCCGGCGAGCGCGCGCGGTGATAATCGCCGTCGAGCGGATGCGCAAGAATATCGTCGCCGAAACTTGCCCGGTTACGCGCAAGTTCGTCGTCGCCGAGCGTTTCGTCGCCGCACACCAGCATGCCCGATACGGGGCTGCGCGGCCCACGTGCGCCAAGGCCGTATTGTACGGTCTTGACTTGCATGTCGTACCAATTGGCCCAGAAGGTCGAGAGAATGCCGCCGTGATGCGTCATGTCTCGATACCAGTCTGCAGCGCCCTCCCAGATGCACATGGCAGCCAGATGCGGCGGCTGCCGCGAGGCGACCTGCCACTGGTTGATGCCGTAGTAGGAAACGCCGCTCAGGCCGACCTTGCCGTTGCACCAGGGCTGCATTCCCGCCCATTCGATGCAATCGTAATAGTCCTGCGTTTCGCGTGGGGAGAAATGGTCGATGAATCCGGGCGAGCGTCCCGTGCCGCGTGAGTCGACACGCACGCAGATGTAGCCGTGCGGTACCCATTTCTCGGGATCTACGACCTCCCAATTCTGGTGGCGGTTCGTCGAGCCGTACGCGACGTCGGGATGTTCCTGAACCATGCGCGTCCAGGCGCTCGGATATCCGATCTGGAATGCAAGCCCCTTTGCATAAGGACCATATGTCAGAAGGACGGGGCAGGGCGCGTCGCCGCTCGGACGGAAGACATCGGCGCGCAGGACGACGCCGTCGTCCATCGCGACCTCGACATCCCAGTCGATGCGCATGTGTCCTTCGAGCGTCGAATGCCCCATGTTTCCTGTCCCGTTGCGGTGGGCTTCTCGCCCTGACTCGCGTCCGTCTTTTTCACGCCGGATCTGCGTCCGGTGCTCGGTGTTCTGAGAATGAGTATTGATCGGGCCGCGTTATTTATCAAACGATGAATTAGCGTTTCTACATACAATTTTCAATCAGGCGCGCTCAGCCCTTATTGCTGCCGAACATGCGATACGACGCACCCCCGTCAAGGGCTGCGCCGCCGCGACATAGGCTTTGGATTGCTTTTAGGCCGGAGCTTTGGCCGAGGCCTCGACGAGCGGCAGAACCTGTTCCGCCAGCAGCACCATGGAGCGGCGGCCAAGGTCTCGGTCCACCCAATCTTTTCCGGCGTAAAGCAGAGTCCCGAAGTCGCCGGTCGTTTCGCGGAAGCGCGCGAGATCGTCGGCAACCTTGTCGGGCGTGCCCCAGATGATGAGCTGTTCGCAGACCGACTCCAATGTCACCTCGTCGTCGGGCTGGTCGCGGCGCGTCTTGAACAACTCGATGCGCCCGTTCCTTTTCAACTTCGTGAAAAGCGAGCGGTAGTAAGCCACATACGGGCCGTTCGGATCGGTCGCATAAGCCTTCGCGGTGGCAAGATCGTCAGCGACGAAGATGCTCTTTGCGACACGCCAATTGGCGGGATCGGCAGGGCGCCCCGCGCGCTCGCATCCCTCCACATATTTCGGCCAGTGGCTCTTCACCCAAGCGGGCATGAGGAAGTTTGCCGAGATCGGATCCCAGCCGCGCGCAGCCGCCTCCGTCACGCCTTTGGAGAAGGGCGCAACGGCGGTGACGACGATCGGCGGGTGGGGGCGCTGCAATGGCTTGCCGATGAACCCCTGACCGATGTCGGGAATCATGGTGCGCTGCGTCGTGATGTTCCAGTATTTGCCTTGCAAATTATACGGCGGTTCGCCGGTCCAGATCGCGAGGATCTGGTTGATGGCTTCGAGAAACATCTCATTGCGGTTTGCGTCCAGGTTGCCGAACAATTCCGCATCCGAGAGCAGACCGCCCGGGCTGATGCCGAAGATGAAACGCCCGTCCAGCATATGGTCAAGCATCGCGATCTGCGAGGCGACCGCGGCAGGGTGGGCGTTGGGCATATTCACTGTGCCGGTGCCGAGCCGGATCTGCTTCGTCGCCGCAGCGATCCACGCGATGAAGGCGATGCAGGACGTGATGTTCTCGGCTTTATCGGTGACGTGCTCGCCGACATAGGCTTCCGTGAAGCCGAGCTCGTCGGCAAGCAAAAATGCTTCGCGATCTTCCGCGAGGCACTGTCTCCAGTCCTTGTCCAGCGGGTGGATCGGCATTGTGAAGAAACCGAGCTTCATGGTGCGCCTCTTGAAAACCCAAGGGGAGGCTAGGGCTGGCGCCGCGGCTATAAAAATGATTATTTGTTCTGCTTGCTATCAGGAATCATAATAGTGGGACTTTCCTTCCGGCAGATACGCTCCTTCGTCGCCGTCTACGAGGAGGGCTCGTTTACCGCTGCGGCTGCGCGGGAGGCGGCGACCCAGTCGGGCATGTCCCAGCACGTGAAAATGCTGGAGGAGGAGATCGGCACCAGCCTCTTCATCCGACAGGGCCGCGCCGTCACGCCGACACCTGCTGGCAAACGCTATTACGCAGAATGCACGGCGGCGATGCGCCGTCTCGACGTGGCGGGACATGAGATCCGGGGCGCGCAGGATTCCGTTGTCGAGCTGAAGGTCGGTTTGATGCCCACCTTCACGCGCGTGATGCTCGCGCCCGCACTGCGCCGGTTCATGCAGGTCATGCCTGGCGCTGAGGTGCGCATCACAGAGGCCTATTCGGGCGTGCTGACGGAGCAGGTGCGGCGCGGCGAACTTGACTTCGCCATCGTGCCCGCCTTCCAGGGAGGTGTCGGCCTGACCGCAACGCTGCTGCTCCGCGACCGCGAGATGCTGGTTGCAGCTGCCGGACGCACCGGCGAAAGCCTCGCGCCGGTGCATCTCGCCGATCTCGGCCCGTTGCGTATCGTCTTGCCGGGCGCGCAGAACACGCGGCGCCAGACCATCGAGACCTATCTCGTCACCAATGCCATCGATGTGCGCCAGCGGCTCGAACTCGATGCCATGATGGGCACGCTGGAATTCGTGGCTGCCAGCGACTGGGTGGCCATTCTGCCCTCGGTCATGCTGGTGGGCGACCTCGACGGCGCGCGGTTCGAGATCCGCACGCTTGCCACGCCCTCGCTCTATTCCGAGTTCGTGCTGATCGAAGCCGCGAGACGTGGGCTTTCGCCCGCCGCGCGTCTCTTCGCAGAAATGCTGGCTGAAGAAGCGCGGCGGACCGTGGTTCTCAGACAGGAGCGTCTTGGGCAGGATGACTAGGACGAGCGCGGTTCAGCGCTTCAGCCCCGCCATCTCCTCCAGCACAGTGCAGACCGCAGCGGTATCCTGTGCGCCGAGCCCGCTCTCGTAAGCGCGCGTGTAGATCGGCGCTGTGGCGTCCAACAGAGGCGTTGGACAATCGAGCTGCCGGGCGAAATCGCCGATGATGGACATATCCTTCTGCCAGGTGGAGACGCGCATGGTGGCAGGCTCGTAAACAGCATCTGCCATCATCGGCGCGCGCATCTGGAACATGCGCGAACCGCCAGCTCCCGATCCCGCGATCTCGGCAAGCTGGTGCGGATCGAGCCCCGCGCGTATGCCCAGCACCATGGCTTCGGCAGCCGCAACATTGTGGATGGCGACCAGCAGGTTGGCGATGAATTTCATCTTGCTGCCATTGCCGAACGCGCCGAGATCGACGGCCTGCCGCGCGAAATCCGTAAACACCGGCATGGCTTCGGCGATAGCCGCGCTGTCTCCGCTGGCATAAACCACGAGATCGCGGTTGCGCGCCTGCGCACCCGTGCCGCTGAGCGGACAATCCAGCGCGATGTGGCCGGCACGTTCGAGGACAATACGAAACGCCTCCTTGTCCTCAAGGGTCAGCGTGCTCGTCTCCATGACGATGCGAGCGGGCGCGCCACTGCTGGCGATCTCCGCTGCGACACTGGCCGCAACTGCCGGGTTGGGCAGGCTCGTGAGAATGAGGGATGCTGCATGCACGACGTCGGACGCTGATTTGGCAATCTGGACGCCGACACCGGCAAGTGCCGCGCATCGCGCAGCGTCCGGGTCATAACCGATCACGGTCCATCCGCGCTCTACCAGACTGGTGGACATAGCGCCGCCCATAATTCCAAGACCAAGAACGCCAACCGTCTTAGACATTCGTATCCCCCTGG
>JAQGKN010000228.1 GCA_028290085.1 Hyphomicrobiales bacterium | reverse complement strand
GGAGTGATCCCCGCGCCCTTGCGGCGGCGCTCGAAAGCGGCACATGCTGCGCTGCGAAAGCGGTGCTCGTCATTGCGAGGAGCGTAGCGACGCGGCAATCCAGAAGTCGCGGGATCGTGCTGGATTGCTTCGCTTCTCTCGCAATGACGGCAACGAGATCTGTGCCGGTTTTCGGAGAGATCGTGCACCGGCCTGTCGAAGGAACAAACATGTCCGACCTCTCACGCCGTCATCTGTTCCAGATTGCGGCGGCTCTTCCGATGCTGTCTCCGATGAAGGTCCTTGCTCAAGCTGGCGCTGTCTATGACGCGGATGTCGCCATCATCGGCGCGGGTGCGGCTGGGCTGGCCGCGGCGCGTGAATTGCAGTCTCTCGGCAAGAGCTTTGTTCTGATCGAGGCGCGTGACCGCGTCGGTGGGCGCGTCTACACGGACACGAGCCTTGGCGAGAAATTTGATGCTGGCGCGGTTTATATTCATTGGGCCGAGACAAATCCGTGGGCAGCTGTCGCGCGCGAACTCGGCGTTGCCACTGTCGATAGCGACAAGGTGCCGAGCGAATTTCGGCGGTTTGAAAATGGTGCTCGCACGCAACGAAACAGCCGTCGCGGCTATGCCGTTCTCACGGAGCGTTTCGACACGGACATTGCAAATGTTCCCGACGTGCCGCTGACCGAGCGCGTCAGTGCCGATGGCGACGAGGTGTTTCGCGCGGTGCTGGGCATGGCGCGCATGTCACTGGGCGAAGAGGCCGAGCGCGTGTCTTCGCTCGATTACGCGCGTCTCTGGTCGGGCGACGATCTGCTGCTGCCCGAAGGATATGGCACGCTGGTGGAGCGCTTCGCGCGCGCCATTCCCGTGCGGCTCTCTACGCGGGTTCGCGCCATAGACTGGAGCGGCGCGGGCGTCGCCATCGAGACGGACCGCGGCGCGTTGCGCACGCGCAGTGTCATCATTACCGTGTCGGTCGGCGTGCTGCGCGCGCAGAAGATACGCTTCACACCGCCTTTGCCGGACAACACGCTGAGCGGGCTCGAGGGGCTTGGCATGGGCGCGCTCACAAAAATCGCGCTGCGCTTTGAGGGCAATCGGTTCGATGTGAAGCCCGGCACTGATCTCTGGGAGCTGGTCGGCCCGCGCGCGACTTTCGATTTCGAGTGCTGGCCGTTCGACCGCAATGTCGTCGTCGCTATTTTGGGTGGGGACCATGCGCGCGAGGTCGTGCGGCTGGGCGAAGAGGGCGCGGTTGCGCTCGCACTCGAACGGTTTGAAAAGCTCGTGGGCGGCGATGCACGCAGCGCTTTCAAAGGCGGAAGACTCGCCGCCTGGAGCGAAGATCCCTTTGCGATGGGCTGCTATTCACACGCTCTGCCGGGCCAGGCCGATGCGCGCGCCAAGCTCGCCACACCTGTGGGTGATCGCATTTTCTTTGCAGGCGAGGCGACGGGCGGAGACGGTTTTGGTGGCGCAATGACGGCGGGCGGGGCATTTCTCGCCGGCCAGGAAGCTGCACGCAAGGCGGCGCGGCTGAGGGCGTGATCAGCCCGCGCAGAGTTCCTTGAAACGGCGGCCGCGCTCCTCGAAATTGCGAAACTCTTCGAAGCTCGGCGCGGCTGGAGAGAGCATAACGACGCCGTTTTCCGGCACGCGCTGCATCGCCGCTTCGACGGCCTGCGCCAAAGTTTGCACGCGCAGAATGTTGAAGGGCATCACGCGGCCTTTCAAAGCGTCATGAATGCGGGCGCCGGTGACGGGTAGAAGGATGAGAGCGCGCACGCGGCTTGTGGCGAGCACATCCACCAGCTCTGTATAATCCTGTCCGCGATCCGATCCGCCGAGCAGCAGCACGATGTCGCGGCCGGGATAGGCCGCGAGCGCGGCCAGCGTTGCTTGCGGCACTGTGGAAATGGAATCGTCGATACAGGTGATGCCGTTCGCGTGGAATTCCTCCAGGCGATGGTGCAATTGCTCGAAGCCCGCGAGATCGACGCGGTTGCGCAGGTCGTGCAGCCCGGCAAGGTCGGCCACGGTGCAGGCGGCGGCGAGATTGGCGAGATTATGCGCACCCCGCAACGGGAAGTTGCTGACCTCGACTGGCGTGTCGGCGAAGAACAGGCGCTCGTCGCGCACATGAAACCCCTTCGCGTCGTTATAGGACCGCATGTGCGGGCGATCCCCGAGGCGCGCGCGCAATTGCGCGTCGGCGCCGTTCGGGACGGCGAGCGTCTTTACCTCATCCCGGATGGCGAGCAGCTTGTCGCGATAATAAGGCTCGACGCCGCCATGCCAGGGCGCGTGTTCGGGATAGAGATTGGTGAGCACGGCGATGTCGGGCGCATGTTCGAAATCGGCCAGCTGGTAGGATGACAGTTCGAGCACGGTCCAGTCGCGGCCCGGCGTCTGGCCCAGCGCAGGCACGCCGACATTGCCGAGCAGGCGCACATCGAGCCCGCCCTGCGTCAGCAGATGATGGATGAGTCGCGAGGTCGTGCTCTTCCCCTTGGTGCCGGTGACGACGACGGTGCGGGCGTTTGGATATTCGTCGAACCAGAGATTGGTAATGGAGGTAAAGACCGTGCCCTTTGCGCGCGCTTGCGCGATCTCGTCGCGATAGAAGCTGATGCCGGGGCTTTTTACGACGAGGCCGAATTGTCCCGCGCGCAATGCCTCAGTCGCGTCCGCGCCGGTGAGCACGCTTGCACCGTCAGGTACGTCGGTCAGCGCGGCGTCGTCGAGGATCGTGAGCACGAGATCAGGGCGGCGCGCGGCCAGGTGATCGTACGCGGCGCGGCCCTCGCGGCCAAAGCCCCAGATCGCAGCGCTTTTAGCGGCCGGCGAGATAGGCATTGAGCATGTCCTCGTAGCGGGCGGGCAGGTGGTAGTCTGGCGAGGGCGTCAGCAAGTTCGCCCAGACCTCATGCGGGTCGGGCATGAGCGGCGCGAGGCGCGGCGCAAGCGCTTGCACGATGGGGGCGTCGCGCCATTCGGGGCGCTCGGCCAGCAGCAGCATGGCGGCGCCGGATTCGGCGATTTCTCCGACGCATTCCCAGGGCTTGTGCCCTGACAGGCCGACCAATTCCTCAAAGCCTTCGCGCTGGCTCTCGTCTTCGAGCAGGTTGCCGCCGAAGATTGTCTCCAGCCGCTTCCGCTCCATGGCGGTCGCGAGGATCAGGAAAGTGAAGCGGCATTTCGGGCAATCGCGGCACCAGCGCGCGGGCGGCGCCTTGGGGCGCAGCTGGAAGGCGCGGTTGCAGCTCGTGAAGGCGCCGTCATAAGTGTCGGTGCGCGCCATCAGCTGCGCGATATGGGCTTCCGACAGCGGGCGCAGCAGCGAGAAATAGGCGAGCTGCGGGTGGATGTGACGCGCCACATAGGCGGCGAGGCCGCGCTCCATGCCGGCCGTCTTGCTGAACTGGTGGTTGATGTCGCGCCCGTCGCGCACGAGGTTGCCCTGATTGGCGGAGCGCTCGTTCGACAGGATCACGGCGTCGAAGCCATGCACGAAGGCCGCAGCGATCGCGATGAAGCTGACGATGGCCGTGATCGGCACATGGCCGTTCAGGGCGCCCGCTTCGTTGAGCGCAAACAGTTTTGGGTCGAGATGGCGCTCGACGCGGATGAAGGGCAGGCCGGAGGCCGCCGCGCATTCGAGGATGGGCCGCTTCGGATTGACGGCGAAGAGCACGATGTTGTCGCCCTGCGTGCGCAGGGCCTCGGTGCTGACAAGCGAGTCCTTGCCGCCGCCGATGAGCACTGCGGAACGGCGCCGCAAGGGCGGCTGCGCGGGCGCAGGGCCGCTCGGGCCCGCTTCCGCGACGTGGAAGTCGACATGACCGGCGATCTCGACGTTGTTACGCACGCCGAATTCGCCGAGACCGTCGATATAGAGGTTTTCGAAGAACAGCCGCTGGTCGGCGTCGGGCGACAGGCCGTCGAAGGCGATGTGCTGGGGCAGGAAGGCCTTGTAGTAGCTGGCACCTGCGACCAGCGCCAAAGCCTCCAGCGCGGCCTTGAAGCCGGGGCGCTGCGCCGATCCCGGCGCGGGCAGGGGGGCGTTGAAGGCGATGGTCTCGGTGAACTCCGGCCCGTTCTCGTATCTATAGAGAAGATAGGCCTCGCCTGCCGCTTCGTCGGTGCGGAACCCGGCGAAGGTGAAGCTTTGGGGCCAGGTCGAACGTTCCGTGGAAAGCGGGGTCATCGCGTCTCTGAAGCAGGCTGAATGCTGGAGACGGGGTTACAGGTCCGGCCGGGGGTGTCAAGCTTTGGGGGGAGCGCTCCTCGTCATTGCGAGGAGCGCAGCGACGCGGCAATCCAGGAGTTGCAAGATCGTACTGGATTGCTTCGCTTCGCTCGCAAAGACAGCAACGGAATTCGCGCCCCTTTCGAGCAGGTCGGTGTTGGCTTCCAGCACGACGCCGCCTCCTCGCGTTGACTTTTCCGGCTCGCCCCTCTATCCACCCTGCACGACCGGCGCTCTTCAAGGGCGCGGGTTGTATTGACGCACCCGTGGTTTTTCCCTTTCGAGGTGAGAAGTCTGTCGGCCCGCAAGGGCAGAGGAGGGCGCGTTCCTCCGCCGCCGGATTTTCCGGCACATCGGCGGGAGGAACCGCGGATCGGACGACGCGCTGCCCCTGGCCGCGCGGGCGGCTGCCGTATTCCTCCGGCCGGTCCATGACCAGACCAGAGGAACCGCGATGACGAAGCGCGCAGAATCCAAGTACAAACTCGACCGCCGTATGGGCCAGAACATCTGGGGCCGTCCGAAGAGCCCCGTGAACCGTCGCGAATACGGTCCGGGTCAGCACGGCCAGCGCCGCAAGGGCAAGATGTCCGACTTCGGCACGCAGCTGCGCGCCAAGCAGAAGCTCAAGGGCTACTACGGCAACATCTCCGAGAAGCAGTTCCGCAAGTACTATCAGGAAGCCATCCGCATGAAGGGTGACTCCGGAGACAACCTGGTGGGCCTGCTCGAGCGTCGCCTGGACGCGGTCGTATACCGCGCCAAGTTCGCTCCGACGCCGTTCGCCGCGCGCCAGTTCGTGAACCATGGCCACATCAAGGTTAATGGTCGTCGCGTCAACATCGCGTCCTATCTCGTGCGTCCGGGCGACGTCATCGAGATCAAGGATTCGTCGAAACAGCTGCTGATCGTGCTCGAGTCGGTCGGCCTCGCAGAGCGTGACGTGCCTGATTACTACGAAGTCGATCACACCAAGATGGTCGCCAAGATGACCCGTCTGCCGCTCCCGGCGGACGTGCCCTATCCGGTCGTCATGGAACCGAACCTCGTGATCGAATTCTATTCGCGCTAAAATTTGAGCGCCGGACGCCGGGCTCTTGTCCCGGTGTCATCAAAATCAGGGCTGCCACATGCAAGTTGTGGCAGCCCTTTTTACTTTCGCCTGTCCTCTCGCACGCGCCTCGATTGCGCGCCGCGTGGCGTAACTCTCCAGGTCCGTGTCCACATGATCCGCCTCGATAACATCAGCAAGCAGAATGGCCATCAGATCCTCTTCATCGAGGCCTCCGCAGGGCTTCTGAGGGGTGAGAAGGTCGGTCT
The DNA here is from genome assembly GCA_028290085.1 of Hyphomicrobiales bacterium. Taxonomy (GTDB): domain Bacteria; phylum Pseudomonadota; class Alphaproteobacteria; order Rhizobiales; family Beijerinckiaceae; genus Terripilifer. The sequence continues at coordinate 1,948 of JAQGKN010000228.1, read as the reverse complement.
CGTGGGTCCTAACGGCGCGGGCAAGACGACGCTGTTCCGCATGATCAACGGACAGGAGCTTCCCGACGAGGGTCAGGTGGGCGTCGATCGCGGCGTGACCATCGGCTATTTCAGCCAGGACGTCGGCGAAATGGGCGGGCGCAGTGCGGTCGCCGAGGTGATGGACGGCGCAGGCCCCGTGAGCGCGGTCGCCGCCGAGTTGCATGAGCTCGAAGTCGCCATGGCCGATCCCGACCGGCTCGACGAAATGGACGAAATCATCGAGCGTTACGGCGAAGTGCAGGCGCGCTTCGAGGAGCTGGATGGCTATGCGCTCGACGGGCGTGCCCGCGAGGTTCTGGCTGGACTGAGCTTCACGCAGGAAATGATGGACGGCGACGTCGGCGCGCTCTCGGGCGGCTGGAAGATGCGCGTGGCCTTGGCCCGCATCCTTCTCATGCGTCCCGACGCGATGCTGCTCGACGAGCCGAGCAACCATCTGGATCTCGAAAGCCTCATCTGGCTCGAGGAATTCCTGAAGGGCTATGAGGGCGCATTGCTGATGACCTCGCATGATCGCGAGTTCATGAACCGCATCGTCAACAAGGTGGTCGAGATCGACGGCGGCGGGCTTACGACATATTCGGGAAATTATGAATTCTACGAGCAGCAGCGCGCGCAGAACGAGAAGCAGCAACAGGCGCAGTTCGAGCGCCAGCAGGCGATGCTCGCCAAGGAAATCAAGTTCATCGAGCGCTTCAAGGCGCGCGCGTCCCATGCCGCGCAGGTGCAGAGCCGCGTGAAGAAGCTCGACAAGATCGAGCGCGTGGAGCCCCCGAAGCGCCGCCAGTCGGTGAGCTTCGAATTCGCGCCCGCGCCGCGCTCGGGCGACGATGTGGTCAGCCTGAAGAACGTGCACAAGAAATACGGCAACCGCACCATTTACGAGGGCCTTGATTTCCTCGTGCGCCGCCGCGAGCGCTGGTGCGTCATGGGTATCAATGGCGCGGGCAAGTCCACGTTGCTCAAGCTGGTGACGGGCTCGACCGAACCTGACGACGGGTCTGTCGCAATCGGCGGCAGCGTGAAGATGGGTTATTTCGCGCAGCACGCGATGGAGCTGCTCGACGGAGACCGCACCGTGTTCCAGTCGCTGGAAGATTCATTCCCGCAGGCGGGGCAGGGCTCGCTGCGTGCACTGGCAGGTTGCTTCGGCTTCTCCGGCGACGACGTCGAGAAGAAGTGCCGGGTTTTGTCTGGCGGAGAGAAGGCGCGTCTGGTGATGGCGCAGATGCTCTACGATCCGCCGAATTTCCTCGTACTCGACGAACCGACGAACCATTTGGATATGGCGACGAAGGAAATGCTCATCACCGCGTTGGCGCAATATGACGGCACGATGCTGTTCGTCTCCCATGATCGCCACTTCCTCGCCGCTCTGTCGAACCGCGTCCTCGAAGTGACGCCCGAAGGCATTCACCAATACGGCGGCGGCTATACCGAATATGTCGCTCGTACAGGCCAGGAAGCTCCCGGCCTGCACGTCTGAGTGGGGAGAGAGCGTTTGCGGCTCGCCCTGTCCGGACTGAAGCTCTCCAACAAGGCCTTCAGCGAACAGCCGATGGTCTTTGTCGACCCGGCGCCGAAGAAGATCTTGTCCGACATGATCGATCTGATCGCGATCGAGACGGGCAACGGCGTGCGCGCGAGCATTGGCAGCTGAAGCAGCTTCAGAACCTGCTGCGGCATGCGGCCGCGAGATCCGCGTTCTGGCGGCAGCGTATCGGCGCCCGGAAGGCGACGTCTCTCGATTTCAGTTCGCCGATCCTCACGCGGGCAGATGTGGTGCGGCAGGTCGATACCGAGGGCGTGTTGCTGCATCCGGGAGATGGACAGCGTACCCGTCCGCATTCGACCTCAGGCTCGTCAGGCATTCCGGTGCGGTTCTTTGTCTCGGAGATGAACGCGC
>JAQGKN010000206.1 GCA_028290085.1 Hyphomicrobiales bacterium | reverse complement strand
GTCCGGTCAGCGTGAGACGCGGATGAGCGAGCGGGTCGCCTTTGCCGACTTCCGCCAGAAGAAGCGAGACGCGCCCGTCTGCGGCCAGGTGCCGGGTATGGGCGGAAAGCTGCGACATCAGCAGAAGCGGAGAGCCGTCCGTATCGGTGGCTACATTGACCAGCGACGTGAAAGGGCCGCCCTCCGGATCGAGTGTGCCGAGCGCCCCGGCACGGATCGAGCGGAGCAGGCGGCGCGCCTCGGCCAGCCCGTCATAGCCAGCCGGAAGCTCGAAGGTTCGTCCCGTCTCGGGGGTACTGGGGGATGCTGCGTCGGTCATGCTTGAAGGCTCCCATGGCAAAAAAAGGCCCGAGGGGGTGATTTTCCGTTGACTGATGTATATAAGACCCTTGGATGCTGGGCCAACGCATGCCGGTAAATGGGGCAATTTTGGCGACGGCATAGTCCAAGTTTTATGCTCCGCCGTCACATTTCGGCCCTCAAGCGTGCCGAATGTCGCCGACAGCCACGGTCGTGACGGCCGGTGCTTTTCGGTCCATCCGGATCAAGCAAAGTGGTTCCCGCCGGGAGCCCTGTTCTAGGTTGTGGAATTCATGCCGACCATCGCTCTGGTAGACGACGATCGCAACATCCTCACTTCGGTGTCCATCGCTCTGGAGGGCGAAGGCTATCGGGTTCAGACCTACACCGACGGCGCCAGCGCGCTCGACGGCCTGAAGACGAATCCGCCCGATCTCGCGATTTTCGACATCAAGATGCCCCGCATGGACGGCATGGAACTGCTGCGCCGACTGCGTCAGAAGTCCGACCTTCCCGTGATCTTCCTGACGTCCAAGGACGAGGAGATCGACGAATTGTTCGGCCTCAAGATGGGCGCCGACGATTTCATCCGCAAACCCTTCTCGCAGCGCCTGCTGGTCGAGCGCGTCAAGGCGATCCTGCGGCGCGCCAATCCGAAAGAGGCGGCGGCTCAGAAGGAATCCGAAGCCAAGATCCTCGAGCGAGGTCTGCTCAAGATGGACCCCGAGCGCCACACCTGCACGTGGCGCGGCGAGGCGGTGACGCTCACCGTCACCGAATTCCTCATCCTTCAGGCACTGGCCACGCGCCCAGGCGTCGTGAAGAGCCGCAATGCCTTGATGGATGCGGCCTATGACGATCAGGTCTATGTGGACGATCGCACCATCGACAGCCACATCAAGCGCCTGCGCAAAAAGTTCAAGGTCGTCGACGACGATTTCGAGATGATCGAGACCTTGTATGGCGTCGGATATCGCTTCAAGGAAGCGTGAGGAACAGCCGAAGAGGCAACAGGCGCGTCGCGGGCAGCGGCCTAGGCCGCAATCCGCGTCGCGACGGGATCTCATGAGCGTCGAAGCAGAATCCGGCAGCAAAGCAACGGCCGACGCGCGCTCAGCGACTGCGCGCCCTCGCGCGTCGCGCCGCTTTCGTGCGCTCACGAGTGCCATTTCCAGCCGCTTCTCCTCATCGCTGACACGCCGCATCGTCGTGCTCAATCTCGGCGGACTCGTCGCGTTGCTGGTCGGCTTTCTCTACCTCAATCAGTTCCGCGCCGGCCTTATCGACGCGCGTGTGCAGAGCTTGCAGACGCAGGGCGAAATTATCGCCGCCGCCATCGCCGCATCGGCAACGGTGGAGACCGATGCTCTGACGCTCGATCCCGAACGCCTGCTGCAACTGGCGCCGGGACAGAGCTACGGCTATCGCGAGGAGAATGAATCCGCGCTCGAATTCTCGATCAATCCCGAGCGCATCGGCCCGGTGCTTCGCCGCCTCGTGACGCCGACGCGCACGCGCGCGCGTATTTACGATCGCGAAGGTTATCTGCTGATCGATTCGCGCTCGCTGACGTCGCGCGCCAATATCCTGCGCTTCGACCTGCCTGCTATCGGGCAGGAGGACGGTGCCCCGACCGTTCTCGAACGCTGGTGGGACAATCTCAAGCGGCGTCTCGGCTCGACCGATCTGCCGCTTTACGAGGATATCGGCGTTGCCAATGGTAAGGGCTATCCAGAGGTCGAACGTGCCCTGAACGGTGGCCCGCAATCGGTGGTACGCGTCAACGCGAAGGGGGAAACCATCGTTTCGGTGGCCGTCCCGATCCAGCGCTTTCGCGCGGTGCGCGGCGCGCTTCTCATGTCGACGCAGGGCGGCGATATCGACAAGATCATCGCCTCCGAACGCTGGGCGATCATCCGTATTTTCCTCGTGTCCGCGGGCGTGATGTTCCTGCTGTCGCTGTTTCTGGCGGGCACCATCGCAGAACCCATGCGCCGCTTGGCGGAAGCTGCCGACCGCGTGCGACGGGGCATCAAGTCGCGGCAGGAAATTCCTGATTTCACGGATCGCTCCGACGAGATCGGCCATCTCTCGGGCGCTCTTCGGGACATGACGAAGGCACTCTACAACCGGATCGAAGCGATCGAGAGTTTCGCCGCCGATGTCGCGCACGAGCTGAAAAATCCGCTGACGTCGCTGCGCAGCGCCGTCGAGACCTTGCCTCGAGCCCGCACCGAGGAATCGAAGGGGCGCCTGCTCGAAGTCATCCAGCACGACGTGCGCCGCCTCGACCGTCTCATCAGCGATATTTCCGACGCCTCGCGCCTCGATGCCGAACTCGCGCGCGCCGATTACGAGCCGGTCGATATGGTGCGCCTGCTGCGCGCCATTCGCGACCTCGCCAATCAGGTCAAGCGCGCCGACGGCGTGACCGTCAGCCTCGACATCGCGCCCTCCGAAGATCCCCGCTACGGCGCCGAATATTTCGTCGTGGGCAACGATTCTCGCCTCGGTCAGGTCGTCAACAATCTCGTCGACAATGCGCGCTCCTTCTCCGAGGCGGGCGCCAGCGTGAGGCTGGCGTTGCGTCGTGCTCGTGCGGCGGGCCGCAATGCGCTGATGCAGGACGGGCTGGAAATTATCGTTGATGACGACGGCCCCGGCATTCCCGATCACGCGGTGGAGCGCATCTTCGAGCGTTTCTACACCGACCGTCCGGAGCAGGGTTTTGGCCAGAACAGCGGCCTCGGCCTCTCGATCTCACGACAGATCATCGAGGCGCACGGCGGCTGGATCCGGACCAAGAACCGTCATGCACCCGACGGCAGCGTGCTCGGCGCACGCTTCGTCGTCTGGCTTCCGGTACCCCGATGAGCACCCCCGCGCCCGCCCCCGATGACGACGAACCCCTGCCGGCGGCGGTTCATGCCTCCGCCCTGGTGGTCGGTGAGACCGGGATTCTTGTCAGGGGCCGGTCAGGAACCGGCAAGTCGTCGCTCGTCATGGCCCTGCTCGACGCTGCGGCGCGGCGCAATTTGTTTGCAAGGCTGGTCGCCGACGACCGGGTTTGCCTGCATGTGGCGGGCGACAGGCTGCTGGCGACGCCCCATCCGGCCATCGCGGGACTGATCG
>JAQGKN010000198.1 GCA_028290085.1 Hyphomicrobiales bacterium | reverse complement strand
GGCGTTGTAGATGTAATTGGCGACGTTGAGGCCGCCCGCGCCGGGCTGGTTCTGGACGACGATCTGCGGGCTGCCGGGCAGAAAACGCGGGAGCTGGCGGGCAACGAGCCGTGCCGCAATGTCGTTGATGCCGCCCGGCGCGAAACCGACGAGCATCTGGATGGTGCGGCCCTTATAGAAGGCTTCCACCGCAGCGTCCGCCGCCAGAGCCAGTCCCGGCCAGCAGGTGAGGCTCAGCAAAACAGCAGCGCTCAGAACGTGCCGGTGGCGGGCGCGCATCAGGATATTCCCCATGTTTCTCTCCCTGTCGTCGATGCCCGATCTGTGGCCGGGCCGTTCTTTCCGCGAAGGCTAGCATGCGTTTGGCGGGCTGCGAAACGCCGCTTTGACGAAAGACCCCGGTTGCGTTGACAATAGTGCCCGTGCAGAACGCACGACCAGAGCCAGATCAATGGCCGGACCAATCAATGAGGGAGGATTGCTCATGCGCATCCACGCAGTGCTCGCGACGATTATTGGCCTGTCGGGAGCAGCCACAACGGGTGCCCTGGCACAGGAGGGCGCGGCGTTCTTCTACAAGGGCAAAACCATGACGATCCTCGCGGGATCGTCACCCGGTGGTGGCGTCGATCTCTATGCGCGGCTGCTTGCCCGTCATCTGGGGCGGCATATTCCCGGCAATCCCAACATCGTCGTGCAGAATATGCCGGGTGCCGGCAGTCTCGCGGCGGCGCGGAATATCTATTCGATCGCGCCGAAGGACGGCACGCAGATCGGCGTGGTTCTCTCGACCGCGCTGTTCGATCCGCTGATGTCGGGGCAGGACTTGCAAGCCTATGACCCGCGCACGTTCAATTATCTGGGCAATGCAAATGCGGACACCTCGGTCTGCGTGGTGCGCAAGGATGCACCCGTGCAGTCCTATGGTGACCTGTTCGAGAAGGAACTGGTGGTTGGTGGCACAGGCTCGGGAAGCGCGCTCGTCGATTACCCAGTCATGGAACGCTATCTGCTCGGATCCAAGCTGAAGCTGATTGCGGGCTACAAGGGCTCCAACGAGATCAGCGTCGCTATCGAGCGCAACGAAGTTCAGGGTATCTGCGGCTTGCTCTGGTCGAGCGCCAAGCAGCAATATCCGCAGGCTCTGCGCGCCGACGGCAACGTCAAGATTCTCGTGCAGGAAGACACGAAGGCGTCGCCCGCCCTCGTCGCACTGGGAGCGCCGCTGGTGACGACATTCGCCAAGACCGCTGACCAGAAGCGCGCGCTGGCGGTGATCTTCGAACAGGGCTCCATCAGCCGTCCCTTCATGGCGCCCCCCGGCGTGCCCGCGGACCGCGTCGCGATGCTGCGCAAGGCGTTCATGGAAACCATGAAGGATCCTGAATTGCTGGCGGAAGCCGCCAAGCAGGGGCTCGATGCCGCGCCGAATACGGGCGAAGAGGTGCAAGCCCTCGTCAATTCGGTTTATGCCACGCCTCCAGAGCTGATTGCGACGCTCCGGAAGGCGACCGAAGGGGCGCACTGAACAAGAGAGAGGTGCACGGCGGGTGAGGCGCTCTTGCAGAGGCCGCCGCGCATATCCTATGTCCTGAGACGGTCGCGCTGGCCGAGGCAGGCGAGACCGTTGCGGGCGTCGTCCGCGAATCCATGGACTGGAAAAGGCGAGGACGATGCTGGGCTGGTTTCGGGCACTAATGCCGCGCGAGGATCGTTTCTTCGATTTATTTGCGAAACATTCGCGTACCGTGGTGGGTGGCGCCGAGGCGCTGCAAAAGTTGATGCAGGGCGGCCCCGAGGTCGAGACACATTGCCGGACCATCATCGCGCTGGAGACCGAGGCCGACGCGATCACCCGCGACGTGCTGCAGGCTGTGCGCAAGAGCTTCATCACGCCCTTCGACCGCAACGACATCAAGGATCTCATCCAGTCGATGGATGATGCCATCGACATGATGCACAAGACGGTCAAGACCATCCTGCTCTTCGAACAGAAGAGCTTCGACCCCCTCATGCAGGAAATGGCGGACTTGATCGTGACCGCTGCCGGACTCGTCGCAGAGGCGATTCCGCTGCTCGATGGCGTCGGGCGCCATGCCGCGCGGCTGACCTCGCTGACGGAAGAGGTCACCAAGGTCGAGAGCCGAACCGACGAGCTGCACGACCGGGGCTTGAAGGACCTGTTCCGGCGCCACGGCCAGTCCAACCCCATGGCCTACATGATCGGCAGCGAGATCTATGGCCAGCTCGAGAAGGTGATGGATCGTTTCGAGGATGTCGCGAACGAGATCAGCGGCATCGTCATCGAGAACGTCTAGGATTCCCGGAAGATGGATGTCTCACTCACGCTTCCGCTGCTCGTGGCTCTGATCGCCGTCGCGCTGTTCTTCGATTTTCTCAACGGGCTGCACGACGCGGCCAATTCCATCGCGACCATCGTTTCGACGCGCGTGCTGAGCCCGCAATATGCGGTGTTCTGGGCAGCCTTCTTCAATTTCATCGCCTTTCTG
>JAQGKN010000142.1 GCA_028290085.1 Hyphomicrobiales bacterium | reverse complement strand
GCATCGGCTACATGATGTCGGTCGCAGGTGCGACTTTCCAGACGGATCGCGTCATGGTCGGCATCATCATTATCGCAGCAGCGGGCATGCTGATGACACATGCACTCAAGCTCATCGAACATCGTTTTGAAAAATGGCGCGTCGATAGCCGCGGCTAAGAAACAACAGGGAGAAGCTCCATGAAACTCGCAGGACAAGTCGCCATCGTCACGGGCGCAGGCCGCAACATCGGTGAAGAAGTCTCCAAGCTGCTTGCCTCCGAAGGAGCCAGCATCGCGGTCGTCGATCTCGACAAGGCACGCGCTGAAAAAGTCGCAGCCGACATCGTCGCATCCGGAGGCAAGGCACAGGCGTTCGTTTGCGACGTCGCCAAGGAAGCCGACATCGAAGCCGCCGTGAAGGGCGTCGTCGCCGCCTTCGGCCGCCTCGACATTCTCGTCAACAACGCAGCGATCTCCGACAACAAGCACATGCTGGAGATCACGACGGAAGAGTGGAACCGCACCATCGCGATCACGCTTACCGCGCCTTTCCTCTTCGGCAAGAATGCCGCGAAGGCGATGATTGAAGCGGGCAATGGCGGCAAGATCGTCAACGTTAGCTCGACGTCGGGCTATTACGGCCGCAACCGCGCCATCGGCTATACCGCGGCCAAGGGCGGCGTCGTGAATCTCACGCGCTCCATGGCCATTCAGCTTGCGCCGCACAACATCCGCGTCAATAGCGTGGTGCCCAACAAGATCGGCTCACCCGTCGGCAAGGCCGATTTCGATCCGACGCGGCCCGTCGTCAATCTGCGCAAGCGCCCCGGCCTGCCGATCGATCTCGCACGCGCCATCCTCTTCCTGGTTTCCGACGATTCCGACTTCATCGCCGGTACGGACCTGTTCGTCGACGGCGGCTGTTCAGCATTGATGCCCGGCAACGAATGATGTTTAAGCGCAGGGCCCGATTGCTTCGGGCCCTGCTTCGTAATTGGGAGTGAATGCCGATGTGCACGTCCATCCTCGACGATCCCGCAGCGCTCGCGGAAGTGATCTCCGACACGAACGCAGCCTCCGCACCGGCAGATCCCACACTGCTCTCCGACATCGCGACCGCCAACCGAATCCTCTTCCGCGAAGGCGTGGTGGATGCGTTCGGCCATGTCAGTGCGCGTCACGACAAGCACCCCGACCGCTTCCTGCTCGCGCGCAACATGGCGCCTGCCCTGGTGACCGACAGCGACATCGTCACCTTCGATTTCGACGGTCGCGCCTTCGATGCGCAAGGACGCGGCGTCTATCTCGAACGCTTCATCCATGCCGAAATCTATCGCGCGCGGCCTGACGTCATGGCCGTGGTGCATTCGCATTCGGCCGCCGTCGTGCCCTTTGGCATCGTGAAGAACCTGCCCTTCCGCGCGGTCTGTCACATGGGCGGCTTCATCGGCATCTGCGCGCCGATCTTCGAGATTCGCGATGTCGCTGGCGACGAGACCGATCTGCTCATCCGCAACAGCATGCTCGGCGCAGCCCTCGCAAAATCGCTCGGCGACAGCAACGTCGTGTTGATGCGCGGCCATGGCTCGACCGTGATTGGCAACCGATTGCGGCAGGCCGTGTTCCGCGCGGTCTATACAGAAAACAACGCGCGCCTGCAGGCCGAGGGACTGCGCCTCGGGCCGATCACCTACCTCAGCGAAGGCGAAGCACGCACGACGGCGCGCGTTATCGACATGCAGGTGGATCGCGCCTGGGATTTGTGGAAGATGCAGGCCGAAGGCAAGATCTGAAAAAGGGAACGCGCGATGCGCATCTGCAGGTTCGACGACAATAAATTCGGTCTGGTCGAAGGTGACCAGGTGCGCGATGTCACGGCGGCTTTCGGCAAACTGCCGCAACACGCCTATCCCTTCCCGCGCGTCGATCTGATGATCGCCCATCTCGACATGCTGAAGCCCGCCATTGAAGCGGCTGCGCGCGAAGGCAAGGTCTATGCGCTGAAAGATCTGCGCCTGCAGAGCCCCATAGCCAATCCCGGCAAGATCGTCGCCGCGCCCGTCAACTACAAGAAACATCTCGACGAGGCGCGCGGCGACCCCGCGATCCATCACCAGAATCAGGTCGGCGAAATCCAGAAGGTCGGCTTGTTCCTGAAGGCAACGAGCTCCGTCGTCGGCTGCGGCGAAGGCGTCGCAATGCGCCATGCGGATCGCCGCAACGACCACGAGATCGAGCTCGCCCTCGTCATCGGCAAGACGGCAGATCGCGTCAGCCGCGAAGATGCTTTGTCCTATGTCGCGGGCTATTGCATCGGTCTCGACATGACGATCCGTGGCCCTGAGGAACGCAGCCTGCGCAAGTCGCTCGACACGTTCACCGTGCTCGGCCCCTATTTCGTCACGGCCGACGAAATTGGCGATCCCTCGGGCCTCGATCTCGAACTCACCGTCGATGGCGAAAAGCGTCAGGTCGCCAACACGCGCGATCTTATTCTCGATGTACCCACCCTGATTTCCTGGGCCTCGTCCTTCTACACCCTGCATCCGGGCGATGTGATCATGAGCGGAACGCCGGAAGGTGTCGGCCCGGTTCTGCCGGGCAACACCATCCGCGCGACCATCGCCAAGATTGGCACCATGGATGTCGCGGTGCGCGAACTCGCGCCCCGCTGACAACCACTTTCATTCAGCTCCGAAAACGCGGGAAGAGCGCCAACGCGCTCTCCCGCTCGACGCTTTCAAAGAGGCCGCCCGCGAGTTCGGGCATGGTGCGCAGATCGTTGATCTGGATCTCGACATATTCGCGATCGATGTAGGGCCAGTCACTGCCGAACATGATGTGCGAGGGCTCCGTCACCTGCGTCAGGCACGCCATCGCCGCGCGCGAGCCTGCAATCGCCGTATCGAAATAGAACTGCCCGATGTAAGGAGCCGTTCCCTCGGGCACGCGCAGGCTGAATGAGGGATCGTGCAGATCCTGCTCTTCCATCAAGCGCAGCCGCAGCGAGAGATAGGGCAGCGCACCGCCCGCATGCGCGAGTATCCAGCGGATGTTGGGATATTTGCGCATGACCTCATTGTAGATGAGGTTGGCCGCGATGCGCGTCGTCTCGAACGGGTATTCGACAATGGATGCCCACAGCTTCAGCTGCAGACCGTCCACGAATGTCGGTCGCGCAGGATGCACGAAGACCACGCATTTGCGGCGGTCGAGTTCCGCATAAAGCGCATCGCCGCGCGGATCGCCAAGATAGACGCCATTCTGGTTGGTCAGCATGATCACGCCATCGGCGTGCAACGTGTCCATCGCATATCCGAGCTGGCGCAGCGAACCCTCGATATCGGGAAACGGCAGGGGCGCGAAGAAGCCGAGCTGGCTTGGCTTGGCGGACACAAAACGCGCGAGTGCCTCACCGGTCGTTTCGCAGAGATAGCGCGCATTGGCATCATCGCCGTGATGAACGCCCGCAACCGACAAGGGATTTACAACAGCTGCCGCCATACCGAACTCGGCCATGACATCGACGAGCTGGCCCGGATCGCTGTTCTTGCGCAGGGGACGCGAGGGATCGGCAGCGCCTGAGCGCACAAGCGCGCGCTCATATTCCGGCAGCACGCAATGATGATGCACGTCGATCAGACGCAGGCCTGCACCGGCCCGTTCTTCCTTGTTCATTCCAATCTCCCATTCGTTTCTTGTATCGCCAGAATGAAGTCTTTTGGTGCCGCAAGCAATGCTGAAGCTCAATCGGTCACGCCCCTGTCACGCATCTCAGTCAAACGAAGCTTCGATGGCAACGCGAGAGATATGATAGAGTATCGGGGCGTGCCCACTGACACGCGTGAGCCGGAGCCGGAACATCAGATGCAGGACCGTGAAGTCGAGCTGAAGTTTCAAATTCCGCCTGACGCCATCGCTCACCTTGAGGAGCATCCGCTTCTCACCGCGGCGCTGGAGTCGGAGGAAAATTTCCTGCACTCCGTTTATTTCGACACGCCCCAGGCCGAATTGCGAAAAAACGGATTTGTCTGGCGCATCCGCACCATCGGCGAGCGACACATCCAGACGATCAAGGCCATCGCGGAGGGCATAGGCCGCCACGAATGGGAATGTGACGTCGATGTCGACCAGCCAAATGTCAAATGCCTGAAGAAGGCCAGCGCCAACGCGGTTCTTTTCAGGAAGGGCTATGCAAAACATCTCGCGCCCGTCTTCCTGACCGAGGTCGATCGCCGATTGTGGAACGTCGAGCACGACGGCAGCCTCATTGAAATCAGTCTGGATCGGGGCCGCGTGGTCGCGGGCGAGGCCAGCGCGTCACTCTGCGAGGTCGAATTCGAGCTGAAGCAAGGCGCACCGCGCGGTCTCTTCTTCGTTGCGCAGGCCTTCGTCGCGGCCCTTCCGCTCAAGCTTGATTTTCTGCCCAAGAGCCACACCGGGCACAGGCTCGCCGAAGGCCGCAGCGGCCCCGATACGGAACCGCCGAAGCCAGGCCTGCGCGCAGATATGCCTTTATCCGAGGGCTTTCGTGCGCTCTGCAAGGCCTGCCTCTGCCATCTTATGGTCAATGAGCCAATCCTCGTGGCTACGCGCGATCCCGAAGCCCTGCATCAGACTCGTACCGCCGTGCGGCGCCTCCGTGCTGTGCTGCGTGTCTTTGCACGCCACGTAAAGGACGAGGCACTGCCGGGGCTACGCGACGAATTCAAGTGGCTCTCGCGCGTGCTCGGCATGGCGCGCGATCTCGATGTGATGAGCAGCGATTTCGCGGCCCATCGAAAGACGGCTGGCATCGCGCAAAGCATGACTGAGAACCGTGCCAATGCCTATGAACGCGTCATCGAGGCCTTCGGTTCAGCCCGCTATCGCCGTCTGCTTCTCGACTTCGGCCAATGGCTCGAATGCGGCCCATGGACCACACAACGACCGCGCAAACAGTCACGTGGGACATTTCAGGATATTTGTCTGCTGGAATGCGCGCGATGGGACCGAAAACTTCTCGCACGCGGCGCTCATATCTCCAATCTGGACGCTGAGGATCGCCACAAAATTCGCATCCAGGCCAAGAGTTTTTTCTACGTCTGCGAGCTGACCGAGCGAATCCTGACAGGCGGCCGCCGCGGATCGCACAAAAAATATCTGAAGGCCTTGAAGGCACTTCAGGCGACGCTCGGGCAATTGAACGACGCGCATGTCGCCCAGGAGACCGCGCGCGCTCTCGTGGGCGACTACAACGGCGAGGACCTCGAACAGGCGGCCAAGAATGCTGCCACGCGCCACGCACGCAAGGAAAGCAAGCTGATCGACGACGCCCGGGATGCGTACAAGGACTTTGCGGCAGCGCCCCGCGCCTGGGTGGAATAACGCACACCGCAGCCATTGGCGTGTAAACGCGAACCGGTCTATTCTCCCAGAAAAATGCCGGGAGGATTTGGAATGCACTCATTCATGAAAGTGCCGCTCAGCGCACTCTGCGTTGCGCTGGCCTGCGCCACGCCCACGATCACGCGTGCAGACTCCATCGCCGATTTCTA
>JAQGKN010000133.1 GCA_028290085.1 Hyphomicrobiales bacterium | reverse complement strand
CCCTGACCAGCTACGCCGGCCACACCAGCAATAGCACCACGGCCGATCATGAACTAACATTCAAACTGGATCACCCCATGGGGGCCGGCCAACCTCACACCTTCCTGCGACTAAAGCGACGTCTTATGCGACGCAGGATGCGAGTTTCGACCTGAGAGAGCGCTCGCGCATTTAGGCCATCGGCTTGTAAGTGCCTTCGAATGAACGCGGCAGCATGATCAGGTTAGTGACTACCGGAAAGCTCACCAATCAATGCTCCCGAGTGGCGCAGCCCTTGAAACTGCGGTCATTGAACGCGTGGGACAGATGTACCAAGCGGCTTGGGTGTCTCCGCAGGTAACGCAAACGATCACCCAGCCTTATTCGCGGGGGGGCTGCGCCTGTAATGGCGTGGTAGGGGGATTGTGTTTTCGGGCACGAAGAACCGCAGCCTCGACGTTCCCACAGAGCTCCTCAACGCTTGTCAGGTGGCTCTCTGCTTCGGCCGAAAGGCGGTAAAGCGTCGCTGGTTTAAAGACCAAGTTTTCTTGAACCGGCTGCAATGACAAGAGGCTGCCCTCATATCGCAGTCCGAGCTTCATAACCGCAATATTTACTTCGCTGCCTCCCACGACATCCCAAGCGTCCAGATGCCGCCAGCCACGTGTTCTCGCCGACGAACTGCACGTAGGGCCAAGGAAGGTAGTTGCAGAGACGTGGGCTGTGGATAACGCCTTCCAAGCGGCCTTTGTTAGACGTGATGCTCAACCAGACAAGCTCGTCGGGCCCGTTTGCTCTTCTGCCGTCGTCGATTACGTCCCCGTCACCGTTCCACCACGTCCCCGTGTACTGGGCATCTCCGCGCATCCAAGCTGACAATTTCTGGTAGTTGCCTAACGCCGCGTCACCGTTCTGGAGCACTGAGAACAGGGCCATCAGGACAGCTCCGGCAATACCGGCGAACGCCCATGCCGTCCTCCACCATGCAACGGGCTGCTCCTTTGATTGGCTCGGTGTCGGTTTTGGGTGTCGTTTGATCATGTCACAGGTCTATCTCGGCAGTGAATAATAGCTATTACGGCTTACTTCGCTCGGGCGGCCTTGTTCGACAACACTTCGACCAAGTTGCTATGCTCCTCACCGCGACCCATGGTCCATTGATCACTTTCATTGCTGCGGCCGATCGAGGCCAGTTGGAGCGTGTCAATCCTTGTGATCCCGTGAACCCCCAGCCCTCGGGCCGACTGGACCAATTTCATCTGTCAATCTCCGGGAACGTCTCCGCGATACGGCACCCACGCATCACAACGAGCGCTGTTTCACGGACGGTCCAGTGCCTCGCGGACTTTCCGGGCTAAATCCTCGACGCTGTAGGGCTTGCCGATCAGGTCCACGCCCGAATCGAGGACGCCGTTGTGCACGATCGCGTTGCGGGTGTAGCCGGTCGTGTAGAGGACCTTCAGCTTCGGCCTGCGCCGCACGGCTTCGTCCGCCAATTGCCGGCCATTGGTGTCGGGCATGACGATGTCGGTGAAGAGCAGCGAAATGTCGGGATGGCTGTCGAGGAGCATGAGTGCGGTCGCCGCGCTCGATGCGTGCAGTACCGTGTAGTCGAGGTCGCGGAGCGACTCGACCGCCACCAATCGTACCTGTTCGTCGTCTTCGACCACGAGGATGACGTCACTCAGTTTCCCGATCAAAATGTCCGACGCGGGTCTCGATGGGGAAGCCGTCCCGTCGGCAATCCCGTAGAAACGAGGCAGGTAGATTTTGACCGTCGTTCCCTGACCCGGCTCCGAATATACCTTCACATGGCCGCCGGACTGTCGCACGAAGCCGAAGACCTGACTGAGGCCGAGGCCTGTTCCGCGTCCGACAGGTTTGGTCGTGAAGAACGGGTCGAAGGCCTTGTCGGCGACATCCTTGCTCATGCCGCAGCCGGTGTCGGTGACCGCGACGAGAATGTATTGTCCCGGCACGACGCCGATGTGCTGGGCGGCATATTGTTCATCCAGATGAGCGTTGCTCGTTTCGATGGTGAGGCGCCCCCCCGCTGGCATCGCATCGCGCGAATTGACCGCGAGGTTCAGGATTGTGTTTTCCAGTTCGCCAGGATCGACGCAGGCCCGCCAAAGACCGCCCGCCATCACCGTGTCTCCAGGCGGATCTGCTCACCGAGGGTGCGACCGAGAATTTCCGCCATGCCGGCGACCATCTTGTTTGGATCCAGCGCTGTTGGGGCGAGCGGCTGCTGACGTGAAAAAGCCAGCAGGCGATGGGTCAGGGTCGCCGCACGAGCCGCCCCATCGAGCGCGCCGTCAATGAAGCGCATGTAATCCGTTTCGCCCTTGGCGAGCCGACGTTTCAGCAGATTGAGGCTTCCGATCACGACGGCAAGCATATTGTTGAAGTCATGCGCCACGCCGCCTGTCAGCTGGCCAATCGCCTCCATTTTCTGGGAATGCCGAAGCTGGTCCGACAATTGTTCGCGTTGCTCGGCCTCTGCCAGCAATTTTGCATTGGTGGTCCGCTCTCGCGCATCTGAGGCACCGAGCCTCAGAATCTGGTCACGCGATTGCGCCACGGCCCACCAACCCAGCGCGCCTGCCATCTGAACCGTCAGCGATGCGGCAATCCGCAAGCGTTGGGCCGCCCAATTGACGTCCGCGGCGTCGCTCACAAGCCGGGCCTGTTGCAGTGAGGTGAGCGTGCTCACGAGATTGCGAATGCGGTCCATCGTCAGCTTGCCGCGCCCTGTGTCGACGATCGCGATGGCTTCAGCGTGCTTGCCCGCTAATTCGAGGTCGATCGTTG